>JBFWSB010000048.1:0-16907 GCA_050248595.1 Kapaibacterium sp. (SeqCode) | reverse complement strand
CAGAAATTGTTCTACGTGGTAGGTTACTTCCGGTCCTCCTAAGACGATGCGCGTGTTGGCGAGGCTCTCTTCACCTTTAACGAACCGGATAATATCCAGCACGCGAAGTTTTGTCATCAGGTTTGTGTAGATGCCGAGAACGTCAGGAGTGGTCTCCTTGATCTGCCGACAAAGTTCTGCGAACGTGGAGAACGTGGTGTCGAAGACCTCGGGTGTATATCCTTCGTGCCTGAGCCAGGCTGTAATACCCAAAATTCCGAGGGGGGGATAGGGCTTCATGATTTTCCGCTCTCTCTCATCCTCTTCGATAAAGTAACCGTGGGTTAGCAGAATTTTCATGCGTTTGAGAGTTGCTCCAATGTCACTTTGTGGTTGTCAATTGTTGGGAACTCCATCTTCAGACTTTCCAGTTGTTCCACTAAGATGCGTCCGATCATCCAGTTCCGATACCACTTCCTGTCAGCCGGGATTACGTGCCACGGTGCATAAGGGGTGTTCGTCGCTTCAATCATCTCTTCGAAGGCTTTCATGTAGTCGTCCCAGTGCTTCCGCTTGTCCAGATCATCTTGGGAAAATTTCCACTGCTTTTTCGGATCTTCCAACCGTTCGCGAAGTCGCTCAAGTTGTTCTTCCTTCGAGATGTGGAGGAGGAACTTCACAACAACCGTTCCGTTCTCTGCTAACATTCGCTCGAAGTCGTTGATGTGGCGATACCGCTTCTCGAAAATATCTGGGTCGTTCAAGATCGATTCTGGAAGATGTTGGGCGGATAGAATTTCTGGATGAATTTTCGTGACGATTACTTCCTCGTAGTGCGAACGGTTGAAGATCGAGACGTTCCCTCGATGTGGTGTCCCTTGGTGAACTCGCCAGAGATAGTCGTGCTCGATCTCAAGTTCTGATGGTTTCTTGAACGAGTAGACTTGCAGACCATCTGGGTTAATCCCTTGCGCAAGGTGCTTTGTGGTTCCGTTCTTGCCACTTGCGTCAATCCCTTGCAAGATTACGAGGAGGGCGTGGCGATCCTCTGCATACATGCGGTAGCAGAGAGCATCCAATCGTTTCAAGTCATCCTTTGCTTCCTTTTCGATTGTATCACGGTCAACATCGTTGGGACCTCGCGGATCAATTTCAGATAGCTTCAAACCTGTCTTCTTCATAGATCAATAGTTTTTGATTCCAAATGTTCAAAAGGGGAAAGGTGTTTCAACCACCACGTAAGCCAACATCTGTCCATACAGAAATAAGAGAATTACCACCGAGGAGACTAAGAATCACGAAGGAGGATTTTCTCCCTGTGCGGATTCTATATCCGCAGAACTTCTCTTCTCATTTTCAACCAGTAGGAGCAAGAGCGCAGGCTGAAGAGCTGCGGCTACCATTATTTGGCACTCTTACACTCAAACACCCACGAACTCATACACTCTCCCACTCATATACTCTTCCGAATGTGTACTAATAGATGATCTCCCACCCGATTGAAGGGATAATAGGGGGAAAGTCTTTCTTCAACCTTATCGAATCGTTGAAATGTACGGATATGGCGGTGATAGAAGTCGCGAAGAGATGTTGGGGGTGTGGTAAGGCCGATTGCACGTACTTCCTTCACGTGGAATCCACTCTGCCGGAAGAGTTGAAGAATTTTTCGAGTTGGGTGGAACCAAGTATCAACGCGGAGATCATTTCCAATATGAATTGACCTACTCTCTCCTCGGCTCCGTTGAAATGCGTTCAGCAGGTTACCTCGCAAAAGCTCCGCTACTGTTTCGAGAGCGCAGAACCGAGACATCAACACGAAGATCGCCTCTCCGTTTGGGGAGAGGAGTCTGTTGAGTGCAGTTGGAAGCTCTGCTATGTTCTGTAGGCAGTTTAAGCCATCAAAGTTTGAGAAGACAAGATTGAATTGTTGGGAAGATATCTGCGGCGAAGGTGAACTCTCCTCCCACAAGTCTTCGATTCCCATTTGGTTAAATGCGACGTTCTCCACTCCGTTCTCCCGAATCTTTGCCTCGGCAACTTCCAGCATCTTCGCAGAAATATCTGTGGCCATAACGTTTTTTGCGCGTCGTGAGAGCCAGAGTGCATCTTCTCCTGTACCGCAATTCAACTCCAGCACATTCCAGTCTGGCTGTACGATAGTTTCAAGGTATCGGTGTACGAGCGCTCGTTTCCGTCTTCCGAGGGGTGTTCGGGTGAAATCCGCATCGTAGAATTCGGCCATTCCATCGAAGGGATGTTGAAAGAACGATGTCGAGCTTGGTTGTATCTCCATAATTCATATGTTTTCCCGGTAGAAATCGGGGCGTAACTGTCGAGCAAACGGTGTGTCACACCTGCGCCGGTTAATTTTAGGGGACTATGGCTGATCGCTACGCACATTATAGCGACGAAGATCTTTTCCGCCTGATGGGGGAGGGACGAAAAGATGCATTCGCGGAAATCTATGCACGATACCGCGGACGTATCTACGCCTATGTGCTCAGGATGATTGGGGATAGGGATAGAGCCGACGATATTTTTCAGGAGACCTTCACCCGCATTTATCGCCATTGCCACGAGAAGGATCACGACATCGCGCGAGCCTCTTCCTACATCTTCACAACTGCTCGAAATCGATGTCTAAACGCCATTCGAGATCGCAAGACGACTACAGACGTTGAGGATTACCACCAGATCGTTTATCAGCCAAGCTACGAAAATGCGGAGCTTTCTGAATTGGTGAAGACATCGTTAGAACTTTTGCCCGATCACTACCGGGAAGCCTTTGTCTTGCGAGAGTATGATGGCTTGAGCTACCACGAGATTTCGGAGATAACTGGCGAGTCTCTTGCCTCAGTGAAGATTCACATCTTCCGAGCAAAGAAGAAGTTGCGAGAGATTTTAATGCCCTATCTGCAAGAGGCGTAAAGGAAGAAGAGGTGGAAGGTTTATAGATAGCAGTTAGTAGTTAGTAGAATGCAGATAACAGAAATACTATAAGATAGCAGGGGTGATGGCTCTTTCAGAGTTGATAACCTGCAAAGCCCACAAGACTATGAACAAGAGTGATATGATACTGGAATTCATCGACGGAACGCTCGACAGCAGTTCGGAGCAGAGTCTGTTCGATGAGTTGGCGGGACATCCGGAAATGCGAACGGAGTTGCGCCAGTATGTGATGATCGGCGATGCCGTTCGGGCCGACCGCGAGGCATACGCTCCACCCTCCGACGTGGAGCGAAAGCTCTTCGGAGGGCTTGGGCTGATTCCAATGGTTGGCGCAGGTGCTGCTGGCACTGCCGCTGCCGCTGCCGGAGGTGGAGCAGCAGCCGGAGGAGCCGCCGCCGGTCTCTTCTCATTTGCCGCTCTCAAGAGTGGTCTCCTTCCGTTGCTGACCGGTTTCCTTCTCGGAAGTCTGCTGGTTGGTGGAGGTGTCTACTTCTGGATGAATTCGTCGGCACAGGATCAAGTGATCGCTTCTGCCGCATCTGCTGAGGCGGCCTCAGAGAAGATGGTCTTAGAGGGAAGAGGGACTTCCTCAGAACTCTCCGCACCTACTCAACTGCAAGGGGAGAAGACTGGGAGAGATAAGGGTGCAGTTAGTGCAGCAGCCAATCAGAAGGTGAGTGTGGATGGTAGGGAGAAAGTAAGAGTGGTTGAGAAGATTGTAGAAAAGATTGTCCACGTACCGCAGCCTGATGCAACTACCTTAGCCAGTGGGAATCACGGTGGTCAGCCTCAGCAAAAAGATAGTGATCTCAATCCATCGGAATCACCAACCGATCTGCTAAAAGCACGTGCGCAACAGAACAAGAGTAGCGTAACGCCGAAGAATCGTGCGTTGGTCGAACCGCAAAGTCTTCTCCCACAAGATGGAAGTGAGGGGATGCTCGAGAACCGCTCGCCGGTCTCCTCACCACCAATCGACCACACAAAAGATGATGTCGTTAAGTCGGAGCGAAGCCTCACCCTCGAGTTTCGGAAGGGAGTTGGAACACAACCGTTTGCCGACAACAACGCCCGCAGAGTGGAGACACAATTCGTTGGCGATTTAGTCCAGGAGAACTTCGTGCTTGGTGCATCCTACCAGACCCCGTTCCTCGGGGGCTTGCAGGTAGGACTCGAAGGGGGGCGCGAACGCTATACCCAATCTCTCTTCTACAACCAGAACGACTCGCTCTTGATTGAGCAGCGACCAAATATCACTTGGTTTGGTATCGCACTCGGTCGAGAAGTGAATCTCTTGAACGTTCCACTTCTCTTGCAAGGGACTGTGGGATCATCCACCCACTTCAGTGGACCACTTGTGCGGGGACGTGTCGGGGTTGACTTGCTCGACCTGACGAGCATCTCCTCCTCACTCTCGATGCCACTATCGTTCGAAGCCTCCTCACTTGTATATACGTTCAATGGACAGTACCTTGTCACCGGTAACTGGGGGGCAAGTCTCGGAGTTCGCTATAAGTTCGGATTCTGATAGGCTGATTAATAAAGGGAAGAGGTTGAAACGCTAAAATCAATGAGAAAAGAGCAACAGAAATATCGTGCGGGAGATGAAGCCGGGCAAAAGGGAGGGGGCGTGATAGGGCTGCTGATGGCAAGCCTCCTATTGGCAATGATGTTTGTCGCCGCCTGCAACGATCAACCTCTTGACCCCATCACGAGCCGCATAGATACAACTATCGTAACGCACCGAGATACGGTGGTGGTAAATAGTCACGATACCATTTTCGAGACTCGGGTTGACACCGTCATCGTTGAACGTCGCGACACGCTTGAAGTAACAACGGTGAAGCGGGATACGATACGGGATACCGTTAAAGTAGAGGTTATCAAAACGCGGATCGACACGATTGAAGTTCCTGTCAACGTTGTCCGCCTTCGGCGTGGAATCCTTCGATTTCAAGGACGCAATGATTCGCTCGGAGCAAACGGTGCTGTGGAGACACTGGAGTTCAATCTGACCGAGTGGTTACAATATCGTGTGATCGACAGTGGGGGTGTTGTCAGGGGGATCGGTCTCTCTCTCAGCGCAGCACTCCCCCCTCTCTACGCGAATTATTCCATCGGCAGTGCTCAGGTAACAGCAGAAAATCTCTATCGATTGCGCGGAATTTCCATTTTTATTCCTACGTTCCGGGTGAACCCAATCAACGGAGTATTCAACGACGTTCCGTTAGATCAACATCCGTTCGACTATCTCTCTGCAGATGGAGAGAAGGGAGGGATCATGATTACGACCCGCCGACGAGTGGGAACTGATTTACAGCAGTTTTGGACCGGACAGGTGCTGGACAACAGTCCAACCGGGGGGGAACGTTACGTGAATCAGGGGACGTTTCTCGTAAAGAGCATTAATACGACAACAAAGATAATTACCACCCGGATTGAGGCAGGGTTCTTCCTTCCAGTTGATGTAAGTGGACGAACCGTTGCACAACCATTTCAGTTTGCTCTCGATCTGGACTTAGGGTATTGATGTGATTCCTATGAATGAGAAGAACCATATCGTTAAGAGTGAGAGAATATATAGTCTTCTCTTCTGCTTGCTGTTCCTCTCCGTCGGTATCATCTCTTGCAGTGATTCAGGACTCGACCCAGAGACTGCTGAAGTGATTGTTGGGGATGGTAAGGACACGAATGCGTTTCCCGACTTGCAGAAGGTGACGTTGGAGGCTGGATTTGTCGGCGATGAATCGAAGGTTGTGACAGAGTTCGTGAACTTCCGGCGACTTACTCGCTACAGTGTTGATACGTTGAGTGATGGGTCGGTGACAGGTCTCCGGCGGGTGAGCTTGATTGCGGAGTTGAAGGAAGATACATCCACTGGGAATGTTCGCCAGCGACTTGCGCCACTTCGCCTTCTGCGCGTGAACATCCCTTACCTGTCTGTTGGGGTGACTGGAGTTGGCAATGAGATTGACCTAACCGAGGATCCAGACAAGGGCAACCTAATGATTGGTGGAATCAAAGTGGTTCTGGAAAACAACGATATGTTGCTCACCGATGCAGAGGATCGTTTCAACAACTGGGGTTCGGCTCAAATCACGTCGGTTAACGAACGCGATCGAAAGATCATTCTCCGCATCAATGCCGACTTGCTGAATAACGCAAGTCAGTCCCCACTCCCCCCACTCCGCCGCCTAACGCTCAAAATGGTGATGGAGTTGCCGTATTGAGTTTATAGAGTTCGTAGAGTTAAGAGTTTATAGAGGGGGAAGTGTATGAGTTCGTGAGAGTGGGAGTGTATGAGTGTCGTGGATTGGTAGGCTTAGGTCTTCAGCCTGCGCCAAGTCTTGTAGAGGATAGAGTTGAGAGTTCGTAGAGTTAAGAGTTTATAGAGGGTGGAGTGTATGAGTGTGGGAGTGCCGAATAATGGTAGGCTCAGGTCTTCAGCCTGCGCCAGAGTTTTATAGGAAACACAATCCAAAAAAATCTATAATCCGAAATCCACAATCAAAAATCCGAAATCAAAAATCACCCACTCATCACCGAAAGTCCTATGTCAACAGACCCTGCCTTACTCTCGCCGACTCGGCGAGATACCCTTGTTGCCGTTGTAACTACTGATGCCGATCTTCGGCGTTTCCGTGACGAACGATGGTATCGTCTCCCTGACCGGGTACTTGGTCGCTCTCTTGGGAAGAATACTCTTGCCGAAGTAGAGCATCTCGCGATCTACCAAACCAATAACATTACCGACGGAGTGCCGGGGAGCATCGAACTCTACGGGAAGCTTCTCCACGTTGAGTCGATACCTCGCCGCGAGCTTCTTCCAGAAGAGCCAGACCATCCGGCAGCAAACCAAATCTATCACGCCTTTCGACTAAGTGAGATTTGCCGACTTGAGCAACCAGTTGTTAGTCGTAATCCGCGCCGCGTTACGTTTATCCGAACCAGATTGGAGCGGCTGCTACGAGCTTCGGACTTGAGTGATCTAATAATTGGCTCTCCTGCCGAAGAGTTGTTGGTAGAGCAACTTCGTCTCCACGATCTAAAAATTGATCGCAAAATCTACATGCAGGTAAAGGAGAGAGTGGTAGAGGTGGACGTTAGCATTTTTACTGAGGAGCAGCAGATCGGACTCTGCTATGGGGAGGAAAGTGCTGAAGTTGAAGGGGATGCTCCAAATGTGTGGAATATCCTTCGCTTCTCGCCAGAGCGAATCGAGAACGGCTTGGAGGAGTGCCTCCGAGAAATTCTGAATGTTGTCGGCAATCTCAGAGCAGGTGAGAGAAAACCATAATCTCTCACCTATTCTTTCTCCTTCTTCTGAATGAATTCTTGCATCATATCAGTTTGCACTGCTTGAATCTCCATCAACTTCTCCCACTGATTGTGGAGTAACAAGTCAAGCTTGTCGTGCAAGTGACGAATCTCAAGTTCGGCTTTCAGGTTCACGCGGTAATCGTTCTCTCCACGCAGCCTGTCCTTCGTCTCCTGTCTATTCTGGCTCATCATAATCACTGGAGCTTGAAGCGCGGCAAGGGTGCTTAGAACAAGGTTCAGCAAAATGAACGGATAAGGATCGAACGGATGTCCTAAAAAGGAAACGTTGACGAACATCCAGGCAATCAGGATTGTGCCGAACAGGATAATGAATTTCCAACTTCCTCCGAACGACGCAACGTTGTCGGCGACTCTCTCCCCAAAAGTGGCCTTATCTTGAAACATCCCCTCAATATTCCGACTTGCCAAATCATTCTCCTGTACTGCCTTGGCCGTCTCTTCCTCCAAGTGGCTCAGAGCACCGGTCTCCTCGGTTATCAAGCTGAGAATATAGTCCGATCGCATTCGGTTCAGGCAGTCTAAGCAGATCGCTCCATCCTCCTCCAGCTCTGGGTTACAAGATCGGATGTAGTTGGCGAGTGCCGGACGGACTAAGTCGAGCGGGAACATCTGCTGGGCAGGCTTCTTCTCTTTGCAGAGCGAGCAAGGGGAAGAGGTGGTATGCTCATCTGGTGTCTGTGGATTGTTCATGGCCATAAAGTTTTCAAAAGCCAAATTGTAGTATTGATTAAACGTGATGGTACTTCACTGTCGAACGACGCCGTAACTTACCGTTAGGGTCATCGTACGTCCCCGCCACGTACTCTGTCGGTACTAATTTAGTCTACCTTGATTCTATTCTTGACTGAATAAACGTCTGTTGTTGTTCATGAGCCATTTGCGACATCTTTCTTACAGTTTCGGTCTCCTTATCAGTATGGTCTTCCTTACGGGTTGCCCACATCAGATCGAGAAGTTGGTAGACGAGATGATCCCTCCTGAGAACTACCAACCAGATTACCTGAAATCCAATCTCTCATTGGAAGAGCTTGCTGCTCGATACGATAGTTCCCGAACCTCTGTGAACCCTGATACTTTTGCCGACTGGGAGCGGATAGACTCACTCCGCCGACTTGGAGTGCCGCCCAGTGCTTGGCTTCCCGATCTTTGGACTAACGATACCGGGGTGGGAAGTAATAGCACACCTCTCATTAAAATGGATATTCGTTCGGTTGACGACAGCCGCTATCCCGATCAGATCGAATTGCTAACCTACGTTTTCGATACGAGCGGCAATTATATTTCTGGTCTTGCTCCTCCAGACTTTCGTGGGAAGGGAGAGTGGAGCAATTATTGGCGCTTGCTCATCGATTCTTGCAATGGTGTAGCATCGGTTGTTGAGAACTTCAAGGTGGAAGAGGTTAGTGAAGAGACCCGCCAGCCCTACTCAATCGCTTTTATTCTGGATCATTCTGCCTCGATGGGAGAGCTTCGTGTGCGTCGACTTCGCAAAGCTCTCGCTCTGCTGCTGCGGGGGATTAGTAAACGAGATAACGTCTCGGTGATCTCCTTTACCGACAAAAATTTTGTTGAAGTTCCCCTTACCGGAGACAAGCGAAAGTGGGTTACCAGTTTTGATTCCACAGACCTCTCGACATACGGAGGAGGGACAGCTCTCTACGATGCAGCGATTAAGGGGATTGAAGAGGTGTCGCGAGGGCCGGAGGATTCCCGAAAGGTTCTCGTGCTTTTTACTGACGGCAGCGATGGCAATTCAAAAGCTGAGGTGGAAGATGTTCACCGCAAAGCGCGGGAGAACAGTGTTGCCCTCTACACAATCGCCTACGGCCCTGCCGAAAAAGATGTACTGAATAATCTTGCCCAGTATACCGGCGGAAGAATGTACCGCATCTATCGAACCAGAGAATTCCTTGATGTCTTTATCGATATTTATCGACGACTCAATCGGTTCTACCGCATTACCTACACCCCACCTGAGTGCGCCGGAATTCATACTGCCCGAGCCTTCCTCACCTTGCCAGAATTCAATATCCCTCGGTTGAGTGCTGAGGGGATATACGATCAGTCGGTGATTACTCCTTTCGATACTGTTGGAAGCACGGTCTTTATCAACATTGAGTTCGATTTGAACAAGGCGACTATCAAGCCAGAATCTCTTCCTTTAATCAGAGAAGTTGCCGACGCGATGAAACGCTATCCCGATATGTTGTTGGAGGTTCGGGGACACACCGACGATCAAGGGAGTGATGAATATAACCTGAAACTCTCCGAACGGAGAGCAGAAGCTGTTGCCGAGGCACTGATAGATATGGGAGTCTCTCGTCTACGCCTCTCCATAAAAGGGTTCGGCGAGTCTCGTCCACTTGTGTCGAATGACTCAGAAGAAAATCGGCGAAAGAATAGAAGAACAGAGTTCGTGATTCTTTCGAAGTAGAGTTGAAGATAAAGGGAAGTGAGAACATTGGGAATATCGGGCAAGTGGAACGCATAACAGAGTATCTGATGAGAGCAGAAGCGAGAATGTGGGCGATAAGACTTGTTGTTACTGCTGCGTGGCTGGTGATTCTACTGCCCAACGTGCAGAGCCAAATTCGCGTTGACACGGCGAGAGGCTTCGTCGGAAAAGAAGTAGATATTCCCTTCTTCTACGATGCCGGTCTTACCCTCGATTCTGGATCAACCATATCTCTGCAAGGGGATTTCAAGCTGACTCAACCGACAGTCTTTTATCCTCAGACATTCAGGCCGGGCGCGGCTATCAGCATCATCGATTCTACGCTCAGCCGCTCAACCGACTCTACTTGGTCTTGGTCGATTACTCTCCAACTATCCCGCGATATAAAAACGGAAGAGATACTCTTCTCCTTAGCAGGAGAAGCACTGGCAGGGACTGATTCTGTGACCCAGCTTCTCTTCACAAATGTGATGCTCGATGGGAGTGCTATCACCAACTTAACGGCTGTAGTAATAACCGAGTCAGTCGGGACACGCCTTCCCTACGTCCGCTTTGCCACTCTCGATCCGGGACGTCCCAACCCGACCACAACAGGAAAGAAAGTCACGTGGGGATTCAAAATCGACAAGGAGTCGGAAGTCTTCTTTAAGATATATGATCTCCTCGGTCGAGAGATTAGCGTTCAAGATTTCGGAGTGCTCCAGAAAGGAGTCTACATCAACACCTTCACTCCCGACATCACAACTCCGAACGGAGTCTTCGTTGTCCGGTTGATCACAAATTCGGGAGAGGCGACGCAAGTCATGCATGTTGTTAAGTAGAGTTCGTAGAGTTATGAGCTGAGAGTTTATAGAGTGGGAAGTGTATGAGTGGGGGGGATGGTAGGCGCAGGTATTCAGCCCTGCGTCAGGATTTGTAGAGGTTTGCGAGTTCAATAAAGTTTATAGAGTGGGGAGTGTATGAGTTCGTGAGTGTGGGAGTGTATGAGTGGGGTGGATTGGTAGGCACAGGTATTCAGCCCTGCTTCAGGATTTGTAGAGGTTTGCGAGTTTAAGAAGTCAGAAGCTAAGGAGTCGGTGGTCTCACACCTTCTATCTGCGGTGGCGGATAGGGTAAATGATGTTGTATGAAATTCTTCAAATTGCTGATGAATAAACAGAAAATACATGTTCTTCTCTTAGCAGTTTCTGTTCTCCTGTTCTGCGTTGGAACGCTGCGGGCACAACCGGAGCCAGGTGACGATGACTGGAATGAAGATTGGACGCTCGACAGTCTCGATCCTGAAGACTTTGACATAGGAACAGAACAGATATACCATCTCTCGCGTGGTTGGTTCCCTACTCCGAGCAAAGGGGTCTCCCTCTCCCTTTCCAAAGATGTCTTCTACTCCGACGTTCACGACCGAACAACCGGTCTGCGCTCTGCTTCGTTGAAGCCAACCACCGAACCGTTCGACTGGCACAATCCCTACGCATGTGGCTTCTTCGATTATTTTTTTGATGAAGGTCTCACAGGGGGTCTCTTCGGTGGGTGTGAGGAGCGGACTATCTTGAAGGTAAACTCAGATGAGGCAACGGAAGAGCGCTACCCACGATCTTCTTTTTCCGAGTGGGGACTTCGCTTCCTCTACCATCTTCCCTTTCCGGCAGTTCTTCGGGCCGAGGGAGCCTACCGTTCAGTTCAAGGCATGATCTTTTCCGAGGACACGTCGCGCAGTTATCTCTCTCTCGAAGGTGTTCCCCGTTCTTTCCGAGAGATCACGGCTGTTCACCACAGTCAACACGTTATCTCCGGTGCGATTGGCCTTCAGATACCAGTCTACGGCATCTTTTTCGACGGCGATTTTGGTGAGATTGGTTCCTACTACTATCTCTATGGTGGGGTCGGAGCCGATTACGGCGTGGCGACCAAAACAATCCAGTATGCCCAGATTGCCGACGCAAAAGATCAGCTTCGCTACCATAACGGACAGGATACGGTGACCATGATGCTGGAGAGCAACACTCCGGGAATCAACCGCCTGCGCACATCAATCGAAGGGGCCATGGGATGGAATTTTACTGCGGAGTTTATTGTCTTCGGGTTCGAAGCCTTTATATCCATCCCCACAACCTCGTTAGTAACCGATGGAGAGTGGAAGGAATACTATGCCGGACTACGCTTCAACCTCGGCTACCAGTGGGGAACGCGGGTGAGAAGTAAGTAGGTTCGAGTTGAGAGTCAAGAGTTGACGGTGCTCGATATATTGGGTGGGCATCAATTCGCAATCAGCAATCAAAAATCTGCAATGCTCTCTACTCTCCCGAAGATGCTTTCCTTGCTGCGGCAACGGCCTTGACAACTGAATCCTGGAGCTTGAGTGGATCAACCGGGTCTTGATATTGTTGGATACTTTCCATTGCTCCCAACAGCTTCCCGAGAACTTTGTCTTCTTCTATCTTTCCCCCATCATATAAAGGGGTGCTCAACATCAGAATGTGGGGGCGGACGGCAGTTGTGATAAGAACCTGCGTTGGTAAATCTTCTACCTCCATCATCCAGACCAAACACTCTCGTCCATTGTCGAGAGTTAGCGGCTCTTGATAGATCTTGTAGTCTTGTTCGATCAGCGATCCTAAATATTCTGACTCATACTTCAGGTGCGTTTGTAAGATGTCGCGATCTGCTTTGCGGGAAAAATCTGTAGTTATGAACTGAGAGATTGGGAGCGTTGTCATCTGCAAAAAAATCCCGTCTACCATCAGTGCCATTGGATCGCCCGGGTGTACACTTGTTGTGTTCCGGATATTCTTTCCCTTAACAACAAAGGTGTAGTACGCTCCCGGTGCGTTGAAGATCATCAGTTGCCCTTCTGGGACGGCAATTCCTACAGTTGCTAACTCAATCGTTCCCGCAGCGGGGGCAACTGCTTTCTTTGATGAGCAGTTTGCTAAGAGAATGAGAAGGAAAAGTCCGGGAGTTACATGTTTCATCACAGGTCCCTACATGCATGGTATAAATTGGATAAAGCAAGATAATCAAACGGCAGGGGAAGGGGGAGGGGGAAGCCTGAAATTTCTGATGGGAGGGATAACGTGGAGTGCGTTGAAGAGGGAGTGCCCTAACATTGCATCTGCTATCTTCTCTCCTCTTCAAGTTCTATTTCGCCGATGTTCTCTTCGAGAAAACCCCTAAATTCCTCTCATGCTGATACCGAAAACATAGGCTATATCACCACACACTATACAGAAAGATGAATCTCTTAATCATCATCGCTTCGGCGATATTTTTCGTTGCCTGCCAATCTGCCGAACGTGGGCAGATTCAGGAGAACGACCTCTCCCCGGTAAATCCCGACGCCGAAGTCCTGACCGTTGCCTTCTACAATGTGGAAAATCTCTTCGATACGTCGGACGACCCAGCGACGGCAGATGAAGACTTTACGCCGACCGGAAAAATGAAGTGGACCGAGGAGCGGTTGGAAGAAAAATTAGAAAATCTTGGGCGGGCAATCCGTGCTATGAACCAGAACAACGGCCCCGACATATTGGGTCTCTGCGAAGTCGAAAACCGTTCCGTACTCGAACGTCTGGTGAATGAATTTCTTCCAGAGGGTGTCTACGACATTGTTCACACCGATTCACCCGATGGCCGTGGGATTGACGTTGCCCTCCTCTACCGGAAATCTGAGATGATCTTCGAGCGGGCTACACTTCACCCTGTTCCTCTCCCTTCAAACGAACGTCCAACCCGAGGAATCTTAGAAGTGACCTTTGAGAAGGGGGGGCAGTACTTCACGCTTTTGGTAAACCATTGGCCTTCGAGAAGTGGGGGGGAACAAGAGAGTGAACCACGAAGAATAGTTGCAGCCACAACGGCGGCGGCGGTGATCGATTCCCTGACGCAACTTAATCCGAACGCAGATATTATCATGGTAGGAGATTTCAACGACGAGCCGAGCAATCACTCGATTCGGGATAAATTGAAGGGTATCGAATATGTAGCCGGAGAAGCGTTCGAGGGGAGAATGATAAACCTTGCCTCCCCACTCATGCGTATCGACACAATCGGAACTTATCTCTACCAAGATGATTGGGAGATCATCGACCAGATTCTGGTCTCTCCCGGTGCTCTCGACAACAAAGGGATTGTACTACGGGATCGGGCGATGACCATCTTCCACCCAGAGTTCTTGCGTGACTATCATCCCTCACAACCGTTAAACCCTCCCCGCCATACCTATGTCCGGAGGAGCCTCTACATTGGGGGGACAAGCGATCACTTCCCTGTCTACGTACAGTTGGGATGGCGAAGGTGATCGGCGAGAGAGGGCAGACCTTATAAGTTTCAGCAAAATCTAACTATCCACTATATGTTGGCAGTCTACGGCCTGCCTCACAAACAAGGAGCTTTTATGAAAAACGTGAACCGGAACCTGATGACAACAACGTTGATAGCAATCTTCTTCGCTTTCGTAGCTGCAACCACAACGCAAGCACAGAGTGATGCCGACGCCACGGCAAAGCTGAAGCAGTTGAAGCGCATGGCGGAGTCAGTAAACCTTGGGGCGTTGATGGAAAGTAAATTCCGTGAAGGTGTTAAAGAATCGATGACAGAGAACAAGACAATGTTCAGCGATGAGGTTATGGCAGAGTTTGTGGAGAATGTGATCGATCGATTTGATATAGATGAATTTTTGGAGACGGTTGCACTTCCAGTGCTTGACCCCTACTTCACGTCAGATGAATTATCGTTGGTAGCAGACTTCGCGGAGACCAATCTCGGACAGCGGCTGATTACTTCAGCAATGAATGGGAAGAAAGAGGACTTCAACACATTGCTCGAGAATGGTGAAGTTTCCGAAGAGGATGGAATGAAGTTGATGCAGTTTGCGATTCGTTTCGCCTCGAAGAAGTCACTTCTCGAAAATGGAAAGCTCGGCAAGGAGTTCGAGACAGCGGCGGCAGCCTACGGCGAGTCAATCGTCATTGACGTAATGACTGAGATGATGGAGACGTATTCAGAGGGAGCAGAGTAACGAGTGTTCGCCTCTGCTCTATGCCAATTTTCCTGCAACAGTAGATAACATCACGGAGAACCCTCCCTTTCAACGGAGGGTTCTCTGTATTTTATAGGCTATTCAAGTCTTCTATCACAGTCTCAGCAGTCTACAGAAACGTATGCACCAGTATCTTGATCTCATGCGCCACATTCTCGAAAATGGTCACCGTAAAGATGACCGAACGGGGACAGGAACGCTGAGTGTTTTCGGTTATCAGATGCGGTTTGATCTTGCCGAAGGGTTTCCCGTTGTCACCACCAAAAAGCTCCACCTGAAGTCGATCATCCACGAACTTCTCTGGTTCTTGAAAGGGGATACGAACGTCCGCTATCTCCATGAGAATGGAGTGTCGATTTGGGATGAGTGGGCAGACGAAAATGGAAACCTTGGTCCGGTCTACGGAGCGCAGTGGCGTTCGTGGCCGACGGCAGATGGTGAGACAGTAGATCAGATCAGCCGAGTTGTGGAGATGATCGAGAAGAATCCTGACTCGCGGCGTTTGATTGTCAGTGCGTGGAATGTTGGCGAGATTGAGCGAATGAAGCTCCCCCCATGCCACGTCCTCTTCCAGTTCTACGTTGCCGACGGACGCCTCTCCTGCCAGCTCTACCAGCGGAGTGCCGATGTCTTCTTAGGTGTTCCCTTCAACATCGCCTCCTACGCCCTGCTAACGTTGATGATTGCGCAGGTTACTGGTCTAAAACCAGGTGAATTTATTCACACCTTCGGCGATGCCCACCTCTACATGAATCACTTAGAGCAGACCGAAACGCAGCTTTCGCGCGATCCGTTCCCCCTCCCGACAATGCGCTTGAACCCAGACGTTCAGTCAATTTTTGACTTTACGTACGAAGATTTTACGCTCGAGAACTATCAGTCACACCCAAGAATTTCAGCACCAGTAGCGGTCTGAAAAATTCAAAAGTAAAAATTCAAAATTCAAAATTGGGAAGGGGAAAGCTATAGAAGTCGTAGGGACGGGTATGAAAAGTGAAGACTACTTGGGTGTGGAATGCCTTGAGGTAATGGTTGGTCTGTGGTCGCGCCACTTCCGTTTTTGAATTTTTACTTTTGCCTTTTGAATTCCCCCTACTCCACTTTTGAATTTTCACTTTTGACTTTTGCATTCTCTACTTCTATGCTTTCTATCATTGTAGCAATGGCGGCCAACCGAGTGATTGGCAGAGATAACGATCTTCCTTGGCGACTTCCCGCTGATTTTAAGTACTTCAAGTTGAAGACAGTTGGCAAGCCATGTGTGATGGCTCGCAAGACATTCGAGTCGCTTGGTGGCGCACTGAAAAATCGACCGAACATCGTTCTGACACGAGACAGGGCGTACAGTGCCGAGGGGGCAATTGTTGTCCACACAATCGACGAGGCGTTGGCACAGGCGGAGGCACACCGTGGGGATGCGGAGGAGATCATGATTTTAGGAGGGGCAACACTTTATGAGGCGATTCTCCCGCAGGTTGATCGGATGTACATCACGCTGATCCACGAAGAGTTCGAGGGAGATACACGTTTCCCGGAGTTTGACCTAAACGACTGGGTCGAGGTCTGGCGTGAGGATCACGAGCCTGATGAGAAGAACAAGCACCGGTATAGCTTTACGCTGTTGGAGCGGAGGTAGGCATTGTGGATTTTTGATTTCGGATTGGGGATTGAGGATTGAGAGGAGCATCTTTAGCAGTGAGCAGTGAGCAGTGAGCAGTGAGCAGTGAGCAGTGAGTGGTGAGTGGTTCAAGACTGTGTCATTCCGAGTCTTCCGAGAACCGCCGAAGGGAGCACCGGAGGTAATCTGGCTGTTAAGGTTGAGTGATGGGGGCTTGCTCCGAGTATCCCTGTGAGACTCTTCGGCAGACCTCAGAGTGACAGAGGGGAATGGTGATTTCGGAACTCGGATTTTCGATTTCGGAACTCGGATTGCGAATTTTAGATTTTTAATTTCGGATTGAGAAAAGTTTGTGAAGCCTGGTGCTTGACATCAGGCTCAAACCAGCACATCTTCCTCATTCCTCATTCCTCATTCCTCATTCCTCATTCCTCATTCCTCATTCCTCATTCCTCATTCCTCATTCCTCATTCCTCATTCCTCATTCCTCATTCCTCATTCCTCATTCCTCATTCCTCATTCCTCAT
>JBFWSB010000047.1:0-16956 GCA_050248595.1 Kapaibacterium sp. (SeqCode) | reverse complement strand
AGCACTCATCTTGATTCTTATTGAGCGAGCCATACCCTACAATCACCGCCAGTTTCTCCTCCGCAAGGGGATTTGGAATGACTTAGGGATGTACACAATTGTTCAGAGCTTCGTTCTCTCGCAGGTGATCTTCGGTTTCGCCTTCTGGTTAGATGGAGTTACCGGACTCTCAACGAAGGGGATTCTCTCCAACTGGCCGGTGTGGGGGCAGCTTCTCTTCTCGTTAATCCTTCACGACTTCTACATCTACTGGTTCCACCGATGGCAACACCGGAGCCGCTACCTTTGGCGAACCCACGAGGCACACCACTCCACTGAAGATGTCGACTGGCTCAGCGGTTCTCGATCACACTCCTTAGAGATTTTGATAAACCAGACAGTAGAGTTCGCCCCCCTCATACTTCTGGGTTGCGCACCCGAAACGATTGCGCTGAAGGGGATGGTCGACGCAATCTGGGGGATGTACATCCACTCAAACATCAACGTTCGCTCGGGAGTGCTGCAATACATCATCAACGGACCGGAAATGCACAGGTGGCATCACGCCGTCGACAACGATGCGCACAACAAGAATTTCGGGACAAAATTTGCGCTCTGGGATTGGATATTCGGGACAGCCTTCTTCCCCCGCGAACGGAAGCCGTTAGGGTATGGACTGGGAGACGAAGATTTCCCGACGAACTACTTCCGCCAACACACCTACGCCTTCAGAAAGTTCGAAGAAGAAAACCACGACTAACCTCCCCCTTACCCTTGGTGCTCCTTTGTGTTCTTGGTGGTAAAAAATTCCGACAAGAGACCAACGACCTCACCGAGGAAACTTCAAAAGAAACTCATCACCCCGCGAGAACTTCCCACTGTCGAGCATCATCATCTCGCAGTTGATCCCCTGCTGACCGATTTGCATCTGCACGTAGTGGTATGGACGAAGCTCTCCGAACATAATCTGATCGCTCTTCACTGATCGTCCTTCCGATGTATCTACTTCCCGGCGCGGCCCACCACCACCACCACTTACCACAAAAGTCTTCCCGTCGATCTGGAATCGTTCGTAGGAGTGAATGTGTCCGGTAAGGAAGAGCATCGTCTTCTGCGCTTCAACGAAGGGGGGAACGAAGAGATCGTGGACTCGGTTGTCAATCGAGAGCGTCGCGTTGGTAAAGGGGGGATGGTGCATTGTGACGATTACTCCCCGCACCGAGGGATGATTGTCGAGCATCTTCAATATTCTCTTGTAGCGATTCATCTGATTGTCGATCTCATCCTTCGGCAACGATCCTAAGTTTGAGTCCATCACAACCATCGCCACCGAATCGGCAAGCCAAACCAAGCGAGGGAGCACATTGCTGTAGGGGAATCGCGCCTGAAAGTGCCGGATTCCTTTCACGCCGAGGAGTCCGTAGTCGTGATTGCCAACAACAGCGTAGACAGGAATCTTCTCTTGGCAGACTGGCATCATTAACTGATCGAAGCGGAGCCAATCCTCCTCCCTCTCCCCTTCCCCTACCTGATCCCCTAAAAGCAAGAGCATATCTGGTCGATTCTCTACAACAGCATCAATCATGTGGCTTCGAACCGAGTCGTTCTGGGGTCGCCCCAAGAATTGAACTTCCACCCACGTTGTCGGCTGTAGATCACCGATTGCCATGATCGTTCGGGGACGAAGAGCATCGTTCCAATAATATGGCGATTCCATTGCCGTAAGTGGTTGCCGTGGAATGAGCCTTCCTGAGCATCCCACCAACAACAGGCAACCGAAGAGAAGAGGTGAACGTAGTAGCCGTATGGCAGATGGTGTAAAAGGCTTCATAGAACATTCCGATGAACGGTTCTCTTACTCCCACTCCATTTCCATTAGGTGTTCAAAGTGCTCGTCGATTTTCTCGGGATCGAAATTAACCCAGTCGAACCGAACGGAGGTTTCGTCCACACCGACTTGATTGGGATCATCGGGCTGAACAGCAAAGGCAATCTGCCACGGCTCCTCCCCTTCATCCCACGTATAGCGCCACTTGAAGAGATAGCCCCGAGCACTCACCCCATTCCACTCGATCTTTCTGTCAGCAACATACTCGAATTCATCTGGGAACTCGTCGTAGTCGTTCAATAAAGGAATGATTAACCCTTCGGCAAAGTAAAGTCGAGTATGATATTCTTCCGGGAAGCTCTCTTCTTTCCCGAGAGAAGCAAGTCCTCGCCAGAGTGCAACCCGCTCTGTCGGATCGGCAGCCACCTTCAGCAGCCACTTCTCCGCCACAGGTCTATCGTGCCGCATCAGACCGATAATAGCAGCCCGCTTCACACTCATATTCGTATCCCGCAGTGCTCGCTCCAACTGACGGTCGACTTCGCTCTCGGCTGGCAGTCTCCCGAGGAGAGTAATCATACGGTCGGCTGACCAGAACCAGTAGTAGTCATCCTCATCATTTTCAAAGAGAGCGTTCGGTCTACGAAATCTCTTTAGGAATTCAATCCCTTCGCTTTGAACGTACTTGCGTTCCGGCTCAATATCGTCGAGAGTAATCTCCCCACTGTCGAGCGCGCGAATTGTGAAGTTGGTGACATAGTCCCGCCACCCCTCATCCCCTACCATCCGCAGCAAGCCCGGATAGAGATATTTAGCATCTGTCAGGTCATCGTAGAAGACAGAGAGCACCTGATATGGGTATGGATTTTTTGGAGGATCCTCATATAACAATCGACCGAGAATCTCCAATGATTTCTGCGAGCGATGCTGGGCAAACAGACCCAATATCTCGGATCGGGAGGAGTGGTAGGAAGGAAGCTCTACGTAGAGCTGTTTGAGGAACTTCAGATCGCTCTCTTCATCCTCCAAACTGAATCCCCGGAGTAATCCATCAATCGTCTGACTGAGCGAGTCGGTATCATCTGGATAGCTTTTCTTCAAGGCTTTACGAATTTTCGCCTGATCTTCGGCTTGGAAGTTATAGCTGGAGAGTGCTCCGATAGCCTGACTTCGCGTTGTAAAATCGGATGAAGAAAGATCATTCAAGAGAATGTCAACTTTCCGCGTGAAGAGATTTCCTTCTGGTTCTGGTGAGAGAAGCTGAAATGAGGTAAAGAACGTGTCGGCAGCCTGCAAGTTAGGTTTTGGATCGAGCGAGAACCAACGGAGCCGATACAGACGCGAACCGTGCAGTGCCGCCCGCTCACGATAGTAGAAGTTAGGACGGTTTGTATACCCAAGGGAGATTGTATAGTCATGCCAGCGCAAACCAGCGAACTCGACAACATCTTCGGAAATGATAGAATCGACACTGTACTGCGTAACCTCATTGTGGAAATTTTCAAAGAAGGCATCTTCACTCTCTACCTCGAAGTAGGACCAATATGTTTCGCACATGGCGAGAGAAGAACTTCTGCCGAGCCACTCTCCTGACTCAAAATATTTTTTCCCAGAATAGAAATCGTAGCCGCTGCTATCAACTTCAGGAGATATAAGAGTAACGGAAAAGTTCTGCTCAGGATAGGTGCGACGGTAATCTTCGAGAGGAAGAATATCTTCATAACGCGTGGTCTTATTCAAAAACAGGTCCGCCTTCTCTGGGTCGGATGCCCCTGATGGCTCTATAATCACCATCGACTGAACATAGCCCCCCTGCAGTTCAATTCTGCGCGTTACTACCACACCTGACTCAAGCTCCAATCGATACTGCTTTTTGAATCGCGTCCATCCCGAGGGATCATTTGGC
The DNA here is from genome assembly GCA_050248595.1 of Kapaibacterium sp. (SeqCode). Taxonomy (GTDB): domain Bacteria; phylum Bacteroidota; class Ignavibacteria; order OLB7; family OLB7; genus JAGWAZ01. The sequence goes on along the minus strand of JBFWSB010000047.1, from coordinate 13,243 downwards.
AGTTCTATCACTTGCTCGTCTGTCACCTCATCCTGAGAAATTTCGGTGTAGAGCATATCTACCGCCAAGACCGAATCGTTTCGTGGAAAGTACTCGACTGGAATTTTATATCGCTCAACTCCATAGTAGATGCCAGTTGCCGGATCAACGGCCCACGACGTGATCGTCTTCGCACGGAAGCTATAACCATTTCGCCATTCCTCAACTGTGTCGTGCGTCGGATTCCCTGGCATTTGGATGCGCAAACCAATATCACGCAACCAGACTTCTTCCCACTTCTTCTCCGGTATCGGATTGAACCGGATAGATTGGAGGAAGCGGGTGTCATCTTTTGACTTCATCATGCCGATACTCCCCGAGCAACGGAAAAGATAGATTTTATCTCCGTGCTGAAATATGCGCGCTCGCATCAAATCACCCTCGTCGTCAACACCGGAGATATCATCCCCTTCAACACCATCTACAGTAACTTTTTTCTCCCGTATCCTTCTGCTTCTCGATGAAAGAAACGAGGAAAAAGAAACTTCGTCTTCCCCACCGAACCAACTATCTTTGAACCTCTCAACAATATTCCCTCGCAAAATTGCGCCGAACGAAAGATCGACTTCCATCACGTAGTACTGCAACCCCGTGGCAATATCGAAGGCCATCTTGAGTCGCACTTCGTCATGACCCAATTTGTCAGAGGGGAAGTCAATTATTGGAATAGGAGTCTGAACGTACACTCTCCCCTCACTATCTCCACTCTGATACCACTCAAGTTCTCGCTCTGGACGTTTGTATGTGCGGAGAGCATTATTCTTTTCGGAGAAGACCGGAACAACATTGAAGCCTTTGTTGCGGAGGAGTGCAATCACTCCACCTTCTCCGGCCAAGTGAGCTGATCCGATAGCGGTGAAGACCGATCCATCCTGCATCAGCTTTACCATCCGATCTGCCATAATCTGATTCCGTTCAGTAAGCAACTTGAAGTAGAGACCGGGAGCCATCTCCTCTTCTTTGAAGAGGGCAAGGAGTGCATTTAGGTTCTCGGCTTTATAGCTCTGCACAAGATTATTCCAGACAGATTCTCTCTCTACCAAATCAACCTCTACTATATCGATCAGCCTGCGAAGTCGTTCTTGCAACGGGATCGTGTCGCTAATGGCAATCTGTTCAGCCAACGTCTCCAAGCCAACAACCTGCTTCCCCTCAAGTTTGGCAGTCTGAAACAGCCACGCATCAAGGAAAGTCTCACGAGGCACTTCTCCAATTTTTTGGAACTCTCTCCGAGGCCACCCGTCTGAGCTGATCACATCTTCCAGTTTCCTCTCCTTTACCTCGACATTGCTTATAATCAGCATCAAGAATGAGGGATCGGTATAACGGAAATAGTCGGCGGAGAGTCCGAGCTTTTCAGTCAGTTGTGAATTGAGCTTCGCGTAATTCTCCTCCCCCATCTCAACCTGCAAGTCGATTACGGAATCGGGTTGGAAGATCAGCCGAAGAATTTGGGTCGAGACCGAATCAATATGTAGTTCCGAGGCAACAGTCTCACAGGAGAGAAGAGCCGGCAACACCGAATCACCGAAGTCAAAGCCAAACGCTTGTTCAGTGTGGATAGTGCCGTAGAGATATGAGGAGTGTTGCAACCCATTCCCTTCTATCCGCCAGAGGAGAGTGTGCTCCAGAGTGTCTGGCTGGGCGAGAAGGCCCCCACTATTAATAAGTAGAGTGCTTGCGATAGTCATCGACAAGAGGAATGCCCGGATTTGATTCAGGTGAGAAGAGAAAGCAATCATGCTGTAGTGCTATAAAGATCATGCTCCGTTTTGAGTGCTCACAATTTACAGTAGGGGAAATGATAGGCAAGCTGTAGAGAGAAGTTGTAGAGCTGATAGTTGATGAAGTGGTAGTCTTACGTCCTCAACTTCTACCGGAATCAGCGGGCGTTGCTAAGTCGAAAGTTGAGGGGAACATATATCTTATATTCCCCAAACACAACATCCTCTCTATGTTAGGAGGAACAACCAAAATCAAAGAAAAATCTATTGTTTTTTCCCCAATTTAGGCTATGTTTGAATCATGCTCAGGTCGGAGTGAATATGGAACTACAGAGAGAACTTCCGTCCTGCGCAGTATCTACAAATTCCTTCACACAAAGTTGAGGTGCGCTTTATGAAACGTTTTGGTCTCATCATGCTTGCGCTGCTTCCAGCAGCATTGATACTCTGCACAACACCGTCGTTCGCACAGGGAAGTGTAGCACCTGACGGACAGTTGGGTATTCAAGCTGGCACACAAGGTCTCGGTCTGCAATACGCACTTAGCCCGAGCCTTCAGATTGGTGGTATTCTTGGTCTTCTACAGGGTGATGTCACTGTTAAGTCAATTACGCTGACTCCTTATGCAAAATGGCTTCTTGAAGGAGATGTCAATCCATATTTCATGGTTGGAGCTACAGTTGAATCTGAAGATAACGGCGTAACTACCAATACCACTACTTCCTTAGGTGCTGCCTTTGGTCTTGAGTACTACATCAATCCGAGCATTGGTATCTTTGGCCAAGCGCAGTTCTTTGAATTGGGTCTTGATCCATCAGTAACAATCTTCGGTATTTTCAACGGACATGCCGGTGTCGAGTGGTTCTTTGACTAAGCTTTATGCTAAAGAATCTCACGTAAATGTTTCATTGAAGCCCGAGCCTACCGGTTCGGGCTTCCTTTTTTTAGCCAGACTCTTCGTTCAATCTTCCACTTCAGATATGCGCTCACTTGGTATTGATTACGGTACAGCCCGCGTTGGATTGGCAATCTCGGACGAACTCGGGATTACTGTCAGACCTTTTGGTGTGCTGAAGTATTCAAAGAATATCGTTGAAGAGATTCTTGCGATTGTGCAAAGGGAAGGAATCGGGCTTGTGGTTGTGGGGATGCCGTATGACCTACGGGGGAACGAAACCGAAACAACCGAGCGAGTGCAACGATTCGCAGAGAAGCTGCGAGGGATGCTCCCCTGCCCGGTCGTCGAGTGGGACGAAGCACTTAGCTCACGCAAAGCAGTAGAGCGCATGGTTGAAGCTGGGGTCAAGAAATCGAAACGCCGAGAGAAGGGAACCACCGACTCCTGGGCCGCAGCCATTATCTTGCAAGAGTATTTGAGTTCGTAGGGAGCAAAAACCTTTGCTCCTGCCAGTTCAGAGCGGTAGCCGCAGGTCTTCAGCCTGCGCCCGGATTTATAGAGGTTCGCGAATAGTATATGAGTGTGTGAGTGTGTGAGTGCGTGAGTGTATGAGTTAAGAGGGATGGTTGCCACGCAGACGTCTTCCAAAACATCTCGCCGGTTCGGTAATACAACTGCTCCTTTCTCTACACTCCTTCCAAAAAAAATCGGATTGCGAATCCTTTTCGATCCGCAATCCGAAATCTACAATCATCAATTCTTAAATTTTACCGCGACGCCTGACCATCTCCCAAATACCTCTCAAGCGTCTTCTCCAAATTCGCTCCCCGCAAGTCCCCTTCTGTAGCAATGATAATCCCATTCGGATCCACCAGAATCGGCTTTGGAATTCCCTGCACTTCAAATGCTTGCGCAAGATCACTCCGGAAACCACCCTCCACAAAGGTGTGCAGCCACGGCATTCCCCATTTCGCCTCGCGGAATTGGTCAACCTTATCTGGTGAAGCGTCAAAAGAAAGACTCAACACTTCAAAATTATCGCTGTGGAATTTCTCGTAAGCAGTGTGGAGCGATCCCATCTCACCCACACATGGTCCACACCAAGTAGCCCAGAAGTCAATCAGATAGTACTTCCCCTTCATCGAAGCCTTCGATACCCTCCCGGCTGTGCTCCCACTCTCTCCCGATCCCATCAACGCAACCTCAAAGTCAGGAACTTCGTTCCCCACTTGAATTCGTCTGTCTGGGTCGAGTCGTGCCAGCACGTAGGCAACTTCTTCCATATCACCGTACGACTCCTTTAGCTGCTGATAATACTCCTTTGCCTTCTCCTTGTCTCCATCGTAAAACTCGGTCATCACCATGTGGGAGAGAGCAATTCCCTGCACTGTACGATTCGGGTTTCTCTCGACTAACTCCATCATTGCTGCCGACTCATCATCTCTTCCCAAGGCAACGACGGCGGGAGCCAAACTCGGCTCAGCTGACCAGATTGGTGACTCAGCAGGAAGGAGAGTACGCATTGAAGCCATCACCTCGTCTGGCATTTTCAGTTGCTCTGGCTTCATAACGAACTGGAGTGTCTTCGCCACACTCAAGGCGGCAAACTGTCGCACACCTATCGGATTCTCTTCCTTCATGAACTCGTTGGCAACCTGGTAGAACGGACTCCATATCTCTGCCGGGTCGACTGAGCTACCATCTTCACGCGACTTGAGAATTGCCTTCGTCAACTGATCCTTCGTGTTGTTGAAGACATAGTCAAGCTCCCTTAAGTGCTCGTGAAGGGGATCGCTAAAGATCACCAGAGGCTCGTTCGCTCCCCCATCTGCTACGATGTTCTTCGGGTTCAGCTTAATCACGACCTCTCCCGACGTCACCTTCACAATCGAACGGTAGTCACCACCACCATCGTAGACGTACTTTGCAGAGCCGGGAGCATTCACACTTCGAGGTCCACCATCGGTGGTCACTGCAAGGTTCAAAATCTGGTAGGCAATCTCTTTCTCTTTTGTCTTCACGGTATAGGTAAACGTTCCATCTTTCTCCCGCTTCATCGGCTCAGCAGACTGAAAATCGAAATCATTCCAGCTTCCAATAATCTCCAAGCTTTCAGGATTTTGATTATACCGGAGTGGCACTGGCGTGATCTGTAGTTGTACGGGCTTCGCCTCGTTCTCAACAAAAAGCGGAACGGAGCAATAGTCGTGATCGGTGGCGGTAACTGCAACCCGATAGTAACCCGGTTCGTCAACCTTCATCGTAAAGTTTCCATCACGCCCCACTGGCACTGTTTGAAGAGGCTTCATTCCAATTCCCCCATTGAGCGGGAACAGGTGAAGGTGAGCCATAGCTGGAGCGGTTCCATCTCCTTGAGAGATGTGTCCGGTAAGCGTCGTCTGACTGTTTGTTGTAAGTGGAAGGAGAAGCGCGAACAATGCGAGGAGGGAGAGGTGTGGTAGTCGAGTCTTCATAGTATACCTCGGTAAATTGTCTTCAGAAATAAATAGCGTTTGATAGAATCCCTCAACATCCCCAATTCTTACGAGAAAGTCAAGGAAGAAATAATGAACGAGCCGCTTTGACGAGATCTAAGCGCAGAAGTTCCACTAAGGAAGTAATCTCTGAAAAGATTTTGAAGTACACTCCACTATTCTACAATCACCCGTAGCAAACGCAACTCTCCCCGGTCTGTGCTAATTGCGAGGAGATAGATGCCCGGTGTCGCTCCACCGAAATTAATAGAGCTACGGTGCTCTCCCTCAGCCATAAATGTATCTTCCGAGAGAAGAGTAAGGCGACTGCCAGCAATGCTGTGGAGGGAGAGAGCGACAGTTCTCCCCTCTGCCAAACGCAATTGCAAACTCCCCACTCCCTTCACTGGAATCGGTGTCAGCTTCGCCTCAAGAATAGCTCCCGGTCTCTCCTCGATGATTCTCGCCGTCATATTCCCTGCCACACCATCTTCTGCCGTCGATGAACGTGAGACTCTCGAACGAGGAAGTCTCTCTCCCGGCGATACCTTGGCATTACTCTCCCCTCTCTGACTTGCAGGGTCTTCTCTCACAGTCGATGTACTTGCTACACTCTCCTCTCTACTCCTTCCTTGTAAAGTTTGTGAAGATAGAGAGGGACTTCCGGCAATGGTCATTCGCTCGCGCCAATTTGTTGGGAGCTTCTCTTTGAACTCTGGGGTTGCACGATACCAGAGGATTACTGTTTTCGGACACTCACCTCTCAAACTATCTTCTAAAGTAAAGGGCTGAGGTGAGGAGATGATAATTGGGATCATTCGATCAAGCTCAAGGAACTCTCGCTCTGCCTTCTGGTACAATTGCTCTTTTAGACTGTCAACACCTGTCTCCTTCACTAAGCGTTCATATTCTTTCGGATTACCTTCCTCGATAAAGTGACTGTACTTCTCCCAGGTTTCGGTATAGATCTCCTCTATCTGCGCATTCAGTGCCGAGTCCACCCTACCATAGCGGAAGTGTGCAAATCGGCGTCGCCCAAGGTGGTCGGTTGCCACGGCAGGGTAGTCACTCCCCGGATGAACCCCTTCCGGGAGCAATTGTGGAGCAGGCACTGTTCCAGCATCGTCGTGAGACAACGTGATTCTCTCTACCCCACTCCCTTCCGCTACGTAGATATTCACTCCCCCTTCCGCTAACCGTTCAACACCCAAGCCACGCAACTCAGCATCTGATAACTGAAGCGTTGGCTGTTCAGCAACTGATGCGGGGGCAAATTTGCTCTTCCCAACATCGTAGCTCCAGGCATCTTCGAGCGGACATCCATTGAAGTAGAAGACACTTGCCCCGGTTCCCTCTGTTTGCGAACCAAGAAGCTGTTGCTCTGAAGGCTGATCACCACCACACTCGAACGGCATCTGCGTCAGCCCAACACTTAACAATCCAATCACTCCTACTACTGCACTGATATTCATAGCTCTTCTCCATTTGGTTTTTCTCCCGGTGTTGTTTGAGCGCACGGGATCAACGGCGTTGGCCGCAAGGAACCTGCGGAGTTCTGTTTCAGAGATCGAACGAGGTCGACTCTTTCCTCTCTCAAAAAGTTCGTTCAGCGAGTTCATGGTAGCATCAATACGGTGACATTATCTGCTCGGGTCTGATCGGAATCACTCTCTGCCTCTGCCTCTCCCTCTTTCACTCCAAGTATTCGGGCAAGTCGTTTGCGCGCTCGGTGGAGCCGAACTTTTAGTGCAGAGAGCGTCCCCCCCTGAATGGCAAGGATTTCTTTGAGTGGGAGATCGTTAATCTCGAAGAGGACAATGGCCTCCCGTTCTTTCCGTGGGAGCTTTCCGAGCGCACGGTAGAGTGAGTCGAGATCAGCCGTTGTGTCGGGTGAAGGAATATCGGAGCGGAGCTTCAGGGCTTCGCTCTCGTTATATACTACGAAGTGCCTTCTGCGCCATCCACCTCTTCTCTGCAAACGGATAGCTGTGGTGAAGAGCCAAGAGAGGAAAGCCTTCCGGTCACGTATCTCCTCGAAGTGTTCGTAGGCGCGGAGAATCGTCTCACCAATCAGATCGTGCGCCTGCTCCCGGTCGTACTCTACAGCAAAGCAGAAACGTTCCAGTTGCTCGTATACCGGATTCAGTAGTCTGAGGAACTCCTCTTGCCGTTCTGCGGTTGCTCGGTTCTCTCTCTCCTTCGATTCAGATGGCATAACAATTGGTACTTGCTCTGAAGAGACTTCTTCTATCAACACTCTCGATCACGTGCGCTCGAAACGTAGGAGACGTGAGGAGAGAAGAGGTTACCGAGGATTTTTTGATTGCGGATTGTGGATTGCGAACTATTTTTTGGTATCTCAGCCAAACTCTATAAACTCTTCTCTCTATACACTCTATAAACTCAACACACTCGACCTATGAACTGGAAATCTCTCACCTCCGGCTTCCTCGCCGGTTTCATACTTTGTTCGGTCGTTATGATGCTTCTCTTCTCTGGGATTGAAGAAGAGGAATATACGTCTGGATATAACCAAGGATTTACCAGCGGCTTGCATTACGCGGCAGACACAATCAAAAAAGTGTTTGGGACGTACGACCGCAAAAGTCCATACCAAGCACTGTTCGATGTAAAGGCAACAACGGTTGTCGCCGTAGATTCGAGTGGAGTGCAAACAATCCGGGTATATGAATGATTATCCTGATATTATGTTCTTTCTTTGGCAACTACAGAAAGAAAGAAAAAACGCAGAGGCGCAGAGGACGCAGAGAGCGATTGCCGCGCAAATAATTTTCACCTGATGAGATATGAATCTCTATGCTTGAGACCTACACCATCGCAGAGTTTGTCCGTGATCTTCGGAGGATCACAGAGAGCGAAACCGATCCAGAGATTATTACTGCTAACGTTCGCCCACTGGCTGAACGACTTGCGGGAAGCACTGAGATACGAGAGCGAGACTGGAAAGAGCCTGATCCTGAGCAAGGATTTGGCTTTGAGTTGTTGCACGAAGAGCCTGACCACAGGCTGGTGGTTGCAATCCTCACCTGGCTTCCGGGGAGAGTAACGCCCCCCCACGACCACGGGACCTGGGGGGTGATTGCAGGAGTTGAGGGAGAGGAGATCAACACCTTCTGGCGACGAAGAGATGATGGGTCACAGTTGGGATATGCTGAGGTAGAAAAAGAGTCGGAGATCAAACTCACTCCGGGTGGATCACTGACCTTAATGCCTCGCTCGATTCACAGCATTGAGAATCGAAGTGATCGCGTCAACGTCTCGCTCCACACCTACGGGATGCACACCAACCACACAGAGCGGTCGCAGTTCGACCCAGAACAGAAGACCGCTTCGCCGTGGAAAATCAAAGAGTAAAAGGTCAGAGAACTTGATAGGAGAAATAGCTGCACGATGTACGAAGAAATCACGATCAACCTTCAGGAGTGGGAGGCAACGTTCAGGGAGTTCATTCTCTCCCAGAACTTCACCGATCTATCGCACGGAATTGATCATATCGAGAGAGTGGTAGCGAGCACGAAGCGGATTGGAGAGAGTGAGGGAGCGCGACCGGAGATAACGATACCGGCAGCTTGGCTTCACGACTGCGTGATGGTGGAGAAAAATTCACCAGAGCGTTCCAGAGCATCGAGATTGGCAGCAGAGAAAGGGCGTGAGTTTTTAGTAGAGAAAAGGTATCCGGGTGAGTTGATCGGCCCGATCTGCCACGCAATCGAAGCACACAGCTTCTCGGCAGGAATTCCCCCGCAGACAATCGAAGCAAAAGTTGTGCAAGATGCCGACCGACTCGACGCACTCGGAGCAGTTGGCCTCGCCCGCTGCCTGATGACCGGTGAGCGAATGGGCATCCCCCTCTACAAGGCTGACGATCCATTCTGCACCGAGCGTGAGCCAGATGATAGCAAGAGTGCAATCGACCACTTCTACGTTAAGCTCTTCACACTCCCTGAGACAATGCAGACCGAGGCAGGAAAATCAGAAGCAATCCGGCGAGCCAAGTTTCTCGAAGAATTTTTAGATGAGTTACGGAGGGAGTTGCCGGAAGAGGTCAGCATTATAGAAGCAGTACGCGAAGCATAACCATAATAGAGGGAAGTATTCCCTTGGTGTTTCTTTGTGCCCTTGGTGGTAATTCTCTTACGGTGAATGTTCACCAAGTGCATGGCTCAAATTGATCGGAAGAGTAAAGTCACGTTCGTCCTGAGCGTGACCACACGACTGAACAAGGCAAACCCGTATCTTTGCCGCAGATAAGATTCACGTATGCTCTATAGCAGGATTGGCGAGGAGTTCGCCAGGCTCCTCTTCAATAAAACGTCTACACATGCCTCTTCTGGAAGAATTTGAACGGTCGGGGAACTGGTTGTTCCGGTGGCGAAGCTATCTCCCACTCGGGATGATCCTCCTCATCGCTCTTGTCCTGCTCGACTACCAACCATTCCTGCAACGTTCCGACTTCGACACCTACTGGAAGCTCTTCTGCTTCAGCGTCGGTCTCCTCGGTTTGGGTATACGGGTCTACACGATTGGGCACACGCCACGTGGTACATCGGGACGGAATACGGCTGGGCAGAGAGCTTCGGAAGTGAACACCACCGGCATCTACTCAGCAGTCCGCCATCCCCTCTACCTCGGCAACTTCGTGATGGGCTTAGGACTTGCGATGGTTCCGCATCAGTGGTGGCTTGTAGCCATCTACTCTCTCATCTTCTGGGTCTACTACGAGAGAATTATGGTAGCCGAAGAAGAATTTCTCCGGAAGAAATTTGGGGCGGCCTACGAAGAGTGGGGGAGCAGAACTCCGGCATTTATCCCGAGCTTCAAAAACTGGCAGCCCCCTGCACTCCCCTTCTCCGCACGGAACGTTCTGAAGCGTGAGTACAGCGGTTTCTTCGCCCTCATTCTCTCGATGTACATTCTCGTCTTCGTCAGCGACTTTGCTATCACAGGGGAACCAACTATCAACCCTCTCTGGACAGGAATTACCCTCTTCGGACTTCTGGTCTGGTTTGTTCTTCGCACCTTGAAGAAGAAGACTCGGATTCTCCACGTTGAGGGACGATAACTGTCAAAGCGTTATCGCCCTAAGATCACAAACTCCGTTCGTCTGTTCTTCGCTCGTCCTTCAGGCGTTTTGTTGTCGGCCACCGGCTGCGATTCACCGAACCCGACGGCAGCAATCCGAGAGGATGTAATTCCTTTTGCCACCAGAGCATCCCGCACCGCATCAGCTCGCTGCTGGGAGAGCTTTCGGTTGAAGTCGGGGTCTCCCGTACTGTTCGTGGAGTCGGTGTGGCCACGCAGTTCAATGCGGAGTGTTGGGTAGGCCTCCATCAGACTCAACACATTCTCGATTGCCGGAGTTGACTCTGACTTCAAGTTCGACTTACCAACGTCGAAGTAGACATTCAGCAAGGCCACAGTTCCGGCGTTCGGGGTGTTGTCGTAGGTAGCAACGGTTGTGAGAGAATCGCGCTCTAAACAGAGCTTCATATTGATCGTGTGGAGTCCATACGTCTTCGGGGAAAACTCAATCAAGTAGTAGTTGCGAAGTCTCCGATAAATATCTTCGAAGACGAGATCGAACTCACTTGTCTGGTAAATCTTGTAGTAGCTTCCTCCCGTCTGCTCGGCAACTGCTTTCAAGTAATCTGGGTTGGTGTTCTCACCAAAATCTACCGCGCAGATAATCACGTTAGCACGCCGCGCCATTGCAACAACAGAGTCCTGCGAGACTGTTGAGCTGTTGTCGAGTCCATCGGTAAAGATGATAACGGCTTTCCGTTCCGCCGTTGGCGAAGAGGCAACCTGACTAATCCCTGCTTGGATTCCATTTCCGATAGCGGTCAATCCTCCAAAGCCATTCAGGCCAACCTTCCGCAACCCGGAGCGCAGACTTCCGGCATCCGTTGTCAGCGGAACCTCCACGAGAACCGAGCCATCGTACTTGACGAAGGCGAGAGCATCTTCCCCCTTCTTCTTTGCGATCAGATCTTCGGCAGCATCCTGCACAGCCCGAGCACGGGTCTCCCCCATTGAACCGCTGTGATCCATCACCAACGCAATCGCGTGTGGCTGCCGTTCGGCCTCGGTCACCTCGCGCAACGTGAAGTCGTTGATCGTTCTCTTCTTCCCTCCAATCTCATCTTCCAGACCACACCACCACGAACGCCAGTTTCCGTTAGCCGCTCCACTCAAATATGTGCCGTTCGAGTCGACGATGTGGGCGTAGACCTTGATCTGCGTCGGGTTCGTCGCATCGATGCGCGTTACTTGGATTGCGGCATCGTTAGCGTTAGGAGAGAATGTGCCGTTCCGCTGAACGTAGATTGGAGCGTAACCTGCAGGAGGTGTGGCGTCGGGACCTGATGGCGGCTCACCTTTTTTCCCAATCAATCCCTGAATGAACGTGCAACCACTCAAGAAGAGTGAGAGAAAAATAAGTGATGGCAGCGTGAAGTAGGCCGATCGAATCCGCATGAGTCAATTTCCTGTTCTGTTAGTGCATTCGCTGGAAGACTTTGAACAGGACAAAATTGATCTATTTCGAAAGATCAAAAAAGCCGAAAATGGTGAGATTCTTACCGAGCAGCAATTTAGAGGCTGTCATGGAATTCGATAACTATCCATACAAACGATGAGTCTCCTGTCAGTTCAGACAGTCATGCCAAGGTCTTCCGAAGTATCTTACCGGTTAAGAAACCCCGCACCTGTAACTGACTCACCATTTTCTCTACTCTCCCGGCGAGACTCTTCGCTTCGCCTTCGGCTACCCTCAGAGTGACAGTCTCGTTTCTGCATGATAACCCTCGATCTCTTTGCACCGATATATTTTCCCGAACAGATTCTGAGTTCAGAAAGCAAGAGCACACACAACGTATTTTCTTTACGTTCACCACTCCCTATCTGTCCGCCTTATGCCCCATCTCTACTCTGATCTACTTCTCCCACTTCCAACTAAGCAACCGATACAAGTCGAGCTTCCCATATCCGGCTCGATCGTTCGGAACTGGTCCGGTATAACTATCGGCATATGATGTCTCGCTCAACGCCCGCTGAAGATCTTCCGAAGTTGCCTGCGGATTCTTCTGAAAGAAAAGGGCTGCAACACCACTCAACACCGGCGTGGCTGAACTAGTGCCAGTGAAGACTGTGTGCAGCCCTCCTTGAAGAAGAGGAAACCTTTCGTTGTCAAGTCCACGAAGCGAAAGGGGGATTGCCGCTGGAAGACCGTTACCCGGAACAAGAGCAATCGGAGAACAGTACTGCTTCCGACAGTTTCCTCTTTGCGTTGTTGTCATCAACTTTCCCGGGAACGGAGGGAGAGAATCACTAATATCCTCGAAGTGAAAGAGGTTCCCATCTACATCTGGAAACTCAGTCCGATTCCAGTAGCAGCCGGCAACGATGATGTTCTCTCTGTTAGCTGGGGCTTCCATCGTGTTCTCGTTGTCGGCGTGATGAAGTTGGGGTGGATAGACCGTACTATCTTGCAGATAGTCAGCATCCATCAGGAAGAAATCATTCCACGCCTCATAGGAACCTTCACCTTCAACCTGAACGCGAAGTAGGGTGGCAAGTGAATCGCTACCATACCGTCCTCCTTTCACCTTATCCTGTATCGCCAACGTTAGCCCAAGCGTTGAATCGCTCCGATAGTGAAGGTGAGGCTTCACGGTAAAGAGTGTGTCGGCTGTGGCGGGATCTGTCACCGCTATTGTTTGAGTTGGTGTGCGGAGAAGGGAGTGAATGTTCAGAGAAGCACTCTCTGGTATTCTTTTCATTGGAAGGGGAACTTCTTCTTCGTTCCGATAGAGGAGAGCACTGAAGTGCATCACCATATCCTTTTTCACGTTGCGCGGAACAAGAGCGAAGTGCTTGTAGACTGCATACTCTGGCTTCGAGGCATAGTATGCCAACGAAGGTGAGCAACGAAACCATATCTCTTTCTTCGACCCTTGCGTAACGTTGAACCGATAGTGCCGATTGAAGTGATTGTTGTTTCCGGCAGGAGTAATAAAGGCTCTCCCTGGTTTCTCACCTATCATCTCACTAATCGCAATTGCACTCAAGTTCTCTCCATCACAGTA
>JBFWSB010000046.1:0-17392 GCA_050248595.1 Kapaibacterium sp. (SeqCode) | reverse complement strand
CACTCTCTCTGGATCAAACTGCCTCAGTCAACGCAACAGTTGAAGGAGAGAACTCTACACTTAACGGTTCACCAACCCATCGTGTAATCATTTCACTACAAGATCAACAGAGGTCGGGGCTTGCGGTTGTTATCGCTGAAGACCTTGCGGGGAATCGAGATACACTTCAACTGGAATTGGGAATCACTCTGCCGGAACTCTCTCCTGCTCCTCTGGAAATGCTCAGCGTTCGGAGAAATGAGAAGCGGGTTGAGAGAGTGACGATCAGAAATAACTCACCCAATCTACCGATAGTGCTCGACAGTCTGCAATTGTTGCCGCAGAGTCGTTTTAGGATTATAGGGTTTGGAACTGGAGGTGCGTCTCGCGAAGAGATACCTCCCGGCAGTTCATTCGAGGTTGAGATATTTTTCCAATCTGCTCTGCGAGGTTCTTTTGCTGACACTCTCTTTCTCTGGATTGACTGTGAGATTTACCGGATACCTTTGCAAGCTGTGATGGCACAACCACTCATCAGCATGAAGAACCTCGACTTCTTTCAGGTGCTTATTGGAACTGGTTCGTGCGATACTCTCACACTATCAAACTCTGGAACCGATACGCTCGATATTTCTGCAATAGAGTTGGGGGGGGAGTACCGTTTCGACACTGCCGACATACCAGATCTACCCCGCAAGATTCCTCCCGGCGAAGATTTGGAAATCCCGATCTGCTTTTTCCCCCGTCGTCTCGGTCTGCAACTTGGCAAAGTAACCGTACTCAGCAGTGCAGTAAACAGCGACTCCGGGTTTGCAAGTCTCCTCGGCATCGGAGTAAACTCATACACTGCCGTTGGGTTCGACGGAGAAGAGAATGCCTTGCAGTTGGCAATCGTTCCTCAAGGAGACTATTTAACCGTTGTGGCAACCGACCGAAGTCGTCCACTTGGAGTCCCTTCGCTCTACACAATTAAGGGGGAACAGATTCAGATTCTTGATATCGATCAGATAGGTGAGGGGTGGTGGCAGCTACAACTTCCCGGAAGGCTGACCAGTGGCATCTACATCTTCCTCGCAAAAGCACCAACCCTCCCTTCGTTCCGCGTAAAGTTTGTCGTGCTTGAATAGAGTTTATAGAGTTTTTAGAGTTGGGAGTTCGTAGAGTTGAGAGTGCCAGGTAATGGTAGTCGCAACTCTTCAGGTTGTGCCGGGAGAAGTAGAGATATTCTCATCTTCAAAATCAAACAATGGGAACCCCGTAACCGCTTGCTTTTCTCTCCTTGCTCATTCCCATAAATCTCGATACCTTGCACTATCTCGTCTCCAAATAATATGTTCACCTATACATCCGGGGGATATTATGAGCAGGTTCTTTATTATCCTACTCTTATCAGTAGTAACTCTTCTTCCAATCTCACTAAATGCACAGTCGGGTGACCCCGAAAAGGGGGGAGCTAAAGTTCAGCGTGCAGATGCCGAGGGAACACACTTCATTGTCGGATTTATGCAGAATGAGGAGAACACCTCTGTCTGCGCAATATTAAGTCGACGAGATTCAGCTGTACAGCGCATCTCCATCGCTTCGAGGAAAACTGCCGTTGTTAACATCACCTATCCTAACGGGACGTTGCGCACAGTGCACCTTGCTCCCTTCGAGGTGAATTCATTAGATCTTATCGGCGAACAATACGAGTGTCTCGGCGAAGGAATTTGCAAGAAGAGCTTTGAGATCACTTCCGACGAACCAATCTCTGTCTACTGCTTCAGTAGTAAAACCCACACATCAGATGGCTATCTGGCACTGCCAGTAACTGCGTGGGGAACGGAGTATATCTCTGCAAACTATAATCTGGATCACTATCCTGTAGATCCCTCGGATATAGATAATTGTATGATTACACCACGTCCGGGAGAGTTTGCAGTAATTGCTGCCGAAGACAGCACCGTTGTCACAATCTATCCGAAAACCAAAACACTCACCAATTCTCTACCAAATCAACCAACATCTAAGAAGTTGATGAAGGGAGAAATATGGCAAGTGCAAGATGGAGGAAATGTGCGGGGAGCTACTGACCTGACTGGATCACGCATAGTTGCCGATAAACCTGTCGGCTTGCTAAGTGGCCACGTGAGAACCGGTATCCCTTGGAGTTTGGATAGCAAAGATCACTTGATTGAGATGCTTCCCCCAATTAAGTCGCTTGGTACACAATACATTGTAGTTCCTTTTAGTGGGAGGAACGGAGGAGACATTGTTAGGATGATTTCTGGGAGCAACGAACAGACCAAAGTGACGATAACATCTAACAATGGGACTCAATCCTATCTACTCACTCAGAAGGGAGATTTTAAGGAAATTACTGTGAGTCAGGTTTCCACAATCGAATCTGATAAGCCTATACTTGTTGCTCACTATTCTCAATCGCAAGGAGTTGATCCACGTGGGGTTTCGCGATTTGACCCTTACATGGTAATAACAACTCCAGTCGAACAATTTGCCTACACTGGGGTTTTTCAGACCATGCCGAATAAGAGAACTCAATCTTCTACAGCTTCAAACCAGTTCGATTTGCACTACTTGACCCTTACCACTACTAAAGAAGGGTTCACAACTTTGCGAATAAATGGCTCGCCTCTGAGTATTGATCCGAAAATAGTTCAACACGGCACTGTTCCGAGACTCGACTCACAGTTTGTCTACGTTACTCTCCGCCTTCCCGAGAACAGTGCTTTCGCTATTGAAGGAGATGCACTCTTCGGTGGATATGTTTATGGCATTGGAGAGTTCGATTCCTATGGTTGGCCTGTCGGCACTTCTTCTGACCGTTTACAAGACCTTAACCCACCTCTCCTTTCTCTCGATTGGCTCTGTAGTCGGGAGCATGTAAAGGTGCAGGCGGGTGAAAACCGGCTTGGTGATAGAGGGATTGCGGAGGTGATTATTCTCAGTCAGCAAAATGTTGTTGTGGACTCACTTCCCTTGAAGAGAGGGAGTTTGCTCTATGAGTTTGAGTTGCGGCTAAGCAATCGATCCAAGGCGGGGAGAGCAATCATTGTCGTCACTGACCTTGCGGGGAATTCAGACACACTTCAGGTAGAGTTGAGGGGAGTCTATCCGAAAATTTCTCACCAGTCTGTTACGATTACAGGAGTGAAGCCAAGCGAGGAAAAACAGATTTCGTTTGTCGTTTCAAATCCAGATGATAGTGTTGCACTACTGTTCCATGCAGTGGGTTTGAAGCAGAGAAGCAAAGGTTGGTCGTTGTCAAGCCAGTTGTCGGGGAACCAAGTAGTAGAGGCTGGTGACAGTCTGAATATGTGGCTCAAGTTCCGGTCAACAACTCCGGGAACGTTTCGAGATACTATCCAGGTAACGGTCGACTGCTATGAGTATCTCATTCCACTTGAAGCTACAGTCGGTGGGGCAAGCATTTCCCACGCCGATACAATCAACTTCGGCCCGGTTTGGATTGGCACCGATAGCTGCAAGAACGTATTTATCACGAACCGTGGCTCTGTGCCACTGACCATTAATTCGTTTACCATTACGGGCGGATATGCCATAGAAACATCCTCGCTTCCTCCACTCCCGTTGACTATCCTTCCGGGAGATTCTCTCGAGATTGTTATCTGTTTCGTACCTGAGACGAATGGACGCACTCCTGGAATCTTGTTGATTAACAGTGACGACCCCGAACGGGGAACGAGCACTATTACCTTGAGTGGAAGTGGCATCGACGAGCTATCCTCAGTGAAGGAGGAAGTTACCGGAGAAGATGGTTACGTAGATGTCGATGGAACAACAATCCATCTCCGTAGAGGAAGCGAGGCGAAGGGCATTTCCGACTTTTACCTCTACAATCTGATTGGGGTAGAGATTCCAATAACTAACGTTCAGATGATTGGCGCAGGAGAGTGGACTCTTCAAACTACGTATGAGTTGGGGAGTGGAGGATATGTGCTCGTTGGGAGTGTGGAGCAGGGGAGAACGGTTGCCTACAGGTTTGTTGTGGAGAAGTAGGGGAGGAGTCTCAGGCAAAGTCGCGGAGGGTACAATGGTTCTTCGGAGCCGTTGTATCCTCCATTGCGTTTAACACCGAATTGAATTGGCGAAGACGTATATCTCCTTTCTTCGCCCTCTCCCGATCCCGGGCGAGGGGAGCAACTGAAGAGAATGCTCTCCGTTCTATTGGACAATACGTCTTCCTTATTTGAATTTGGTATAACTACATACTACAATCCACTATCCACCAACAATCACATCTACTCAATCATCCTCAACCACAAACCGATCGGCGATTCCGTCCGGTATGTCTGCGATGAATCGGGATGGCTTCGTCAGAGTCATGCCCATTTCCCGGTCGTAGAGGTTGAGGGGGTAGGAGATCAAGAGACGATTCTTTGCGCGGGTAGAGGCAACGTACATCAGGCGACGCTCTTCTTCCATGTCATCCAAGTCTTCGGCTGCGCGGAAGGTTGGGAACCGTCCGTCGAGTGCTGTGAGAATGAAGACGCTGTCCCACTCCAATCCTTTGGAACTGTGGATTGTGGAGAGAACCAGCTTCTCCTCCTCTTCTCCCGACTCAATTCCGACGACAGATTCGGTTGGGGGTTCCAGAGCCATATCTGCTAAGAATGAGTTGAGCGAACGGTAGCGTCCGGCGATTTCGGCGAAGACCTCAATATCTTTTTCACGCTTCGAGTAATCGTCGTACTTCGCTTTCATGATTGGTCGGTAGTACTCGATCAACCGCTCCACCTTCTCCGCTACCGGTATCTCTTCTGACTGAATCGATCCGAGGAACCTGAAGAGGTTGCCGACTCGATCATTCCCCGGAGCTGCCTCGGCGGAGCCTTCATCTAAGCGGAGGTCACCCTCAGAGATCAGGTCGATCACTTTCTGCGATGTTCTCGGCCCTACACCTTCAAGCAGAAGAAGGATACGGTTCCAGCTTACGACATCTTGGGGGTTGTGAATCACCCGAAGGTGAGCCACTAAGTCTTTCACGTGGGCAGTCTCCACAAACTTGAAGCCACCCATCTTCACGTATGGGATGTTTGCCTTGTTCAATTCAATTTCCAGATCGAATGAGAGGAAACTCGACCGGAAGAGAATCGCAATATCACTCAACTCCGTCCCCTGTTCGCGAAGCTCTAACACCATCTGCACGATAAACTCCGACTGAAGTTGATCGGTTGCCGTTGCGATAATCATCGGGGAATCTCCCCCAAGTCTTCTGGTGTAGAGGTGCTTCTCGTACTTCTCAACAGCGCGGCGGAGGATTTCGTTGGCGAAGTCGAGAATTGGTTGGGTCGACCGATAGTTCTCTTCCAGCTTCACGACGTTGGTTCCCGGAAAGGTCTTCGGGAAGTCCATGATGTTTCGGAAGTTCGCCCCACGAAAACTGTAGATCGACTGCGAGTCATCCCCAACGGCCATCACGTTTTGGTGCTTCTCTCCAAGCAGGCGGACAATTTCGTGCTGAAGTCGATTCGTATCCTGATACTCATCTACCATGATGTAGCGATGCTTGTCGGCTAAGACTTTGCGAACATCTTCGTGACGTTCCAGCAGCAACGCCATGTTCACCAACAGGTCATCGTAGTCCATCAGGTTGTGGCGGTGTTTGTAGTCGCGGTAGGCGCGTGCCAAGCGTTCAATCTCCTCGATCTCCCGTCTGAAGTGTGGATAGTCCTCCTCAACGATCTCTTTGATAGGCGTTACCCGGTTTACCGATCCCGAAATAATCGAGCCGAGTGTCTGTTTCCGTGGGAACCTGCGGCTCTTTGCGTCGAGACCCATCTGTCCTCGCAGGAAGTTGATAACATCTTCGGAGTCCCCTTGATCGAGAATCGAGAAGTTGTTTTCGTATCCCAACAGTTTAGCGTAACGGCGCAAGGTTAGGTTTGCGAAGGAGTGGAATGTTCCCCCTTCAACTTGCTCTGCGCGAGCACCGACGAGGGTGGCAGCACGGCGGAGCATTTCTGCTGAAGCCTTGCGCGTGAAGGTCATCAGCAAAATGTTGTCGGGACGGATTCCGCTCTCAATCATTCGAGCTACTCGATAGATCAGCGTTCGAGTCTTTCCCGTTCCTGCACCTGCAATTACAAGGATTGGTCCGTTGATCTGCTCCACAGCCGCAAGCTGAGCTGCGTTCAGTTCATCGTCGTATCGAATACTGAAGCGGACTCCCTCAACCTCATCGCGCCGTTTCAGGACGATCTTTTTGCGGCGGATTGCTTGGCTCTCTTCGCTATGTTCGGTTAGGGCTGGGACAGCTCCGTTTTCTCCCTGCTCCTGATCTGGATCATCGATGTTCATGTCGGGAAAGTACGGAAATGTGGAATGATCCGGTAGTCTGGAATGGATCGTCTGTGGTAGCAGGAGAAGCGGATATCGATGCGGTAAACGGAATTGCTGAGAGTATTCTCTTCGCAAAATGCTTTGTCGCGTCTATGGAACAACTCTTCGCTCGATGCGCCATCAATCATCGGGCTGCTCCCGAAGAGGCTCATTCTGCCCCTTCGGGGCGAGAGCAATTTCAACACACGGTCTCCGGGGATTGTCATCCCCGGCCACATAACGGTAGCCCCTGCGGGGCAGTCAGATGAAAGTAGATTCTTTGATGCAAGGCTGGTATTGAAGGCAACTATTCTTGAACAGCACAGTCTTCACGCAAGAAGCAACCGAGTATCGAGCCGCTCCCGAAGGGAGCACTGTTCAGTGGCCGTGGGGAAAGCCGCAGGCTGCACCCCAGGGAAGGCGTTCACTCTTTGCGTCTTCCGTCCTAAAGGGGCGGCTGAGCCGGATGTGCTGATATCTCCGCTCGTTCATTCTGCCCCTTCGGGGCGAGAAAACTTCTAACGCTTGGTCTCCGGGGATTGTCATCCCCGGCCACATAGCGGTTGCCCCTTCGGGGCAGTCGGAGGAGTGCACTCTCTTCGATATAGCACTGACAGTGAAGTTTTTAGAGCAGCAGCCCCTCCCGGGCAGTCGGAGGAGTACACTCTCTTCGTTGTAGTACTGACAGTGAAGTTATATCTGCGTGAACATCGAACATCCACATTCTTCACTGTAGAAGCCAACAGTGATCGAACTGCTCCCGAGGGGAGCGCTGCTATGTGGCCGTGGGGAAAGCCGCAGGCTGCACCCCACGGAAGGCGTTCACTCTTTGCATCTTCCGCCCTAAAGGGGCGGCTGAGCCGGATGTGCTGATATCTCCGCTCGTTCATTCTGCCCCTTCGGGGCGAGAAAACTTCTAACGCTTGGTCTCCGGGGATTGTCATCCCCGGCCACATAGCGGTTGCCCCTTCGGGGCAGTCGGAGGAGTGCACTCTCTTCGATATAGCACTGACAGTGAAGTTTTTAGAGCAGCAGCCCCTCCCGGGCAGTCGGAGGAGTACACTCTCTTCGTTGTAGTACTGACAGTGAAGTTATATCTGCGTGAACATCGAACATCCACATTCTTCACTGTAGAAGCCAACAGTGATCGAACTGCTCCCGAGGGGAGCGCTGCTATGTGGCCGTGGGGAAAGCCGCAGGCTGCACCCCACGGAAGGCGTTTACTCTTTGCATCTTCCGCCCTGAAGGGGCGGCTGAGCCGGAAAGCCTGACATCTTCGCTCTTCTATTCTGCCCCTTCGGAGCGAGAAGCAGTTTCAACACACGGTCTCCGGGAATTGTCATCCCCGGCCACACAACGGTTGTCCCTTCGAGACAGTCTGTCTGTTCGCTTGGATATTCAAAAAGTTGACATCATGAGATCGATGTTCAAGAGATTAGCTGTAGCTCCTTGGCCATCTTGACCCTATCATCACTCTCGCAATTCTATTGTCCCTTAGTATACGTGTGCAGGATATTGTATCGAAGGTGGTAGCTATACATTCTCGCGGAGTTCTGTTCGAACCTCATCATACACTTTTCGGAGAAGATTGGGGAGGTCGGTCTGGATGCCATTAATGCCGAGCGTAATCAAGCACCTCATTTCCTCTGGATCGTTTACCGTTGCGGCAATCATTCCGCGAAGCTCTCGGTGTGGGTGAAGCCTGTTATGTTTTTGTCGATGTCGCGTATCGTGGGTAACTAAACGACGGTAGGTAACCCACGGAGCGACCGTAATTGAGCGTGGGCGCATTGCGAGGGCATACGAGTTCCCCATCTGCACAGCTTTTTTTGTTGCACTCTCACGTGATGGGAAGAGAACCAGTCCGGGGGGCATCTCTACATCTAAGCAGTAGTTGCCGGAGGGATAGCAGGCTTTCATCCTTCGCACAATTTCTTTGCTCATCGACTCGAAGATGAACTCTGTATTCGAGTTGCAACGTTCAAGGCTTGCTCTGATGCTATCCATGAGTGGGGGAAGTAGATCAATACGATCTTCTGGCAACTTCACATCCAGAAAAACAGCTCGGACAAAATCTTCGTGCCCAATAAACCAGTCGATAAATTCATCGAACGTGGGGATGTGGCTCTCTACTCGTTCAAACGAAGACTTGTGGCAATAGCCATACCAACTCCTGAGTTCCTCCAGCGTTAAGTCGCAAACCGGGCGGCGACGCTCCTCTTCTTCAGGACTATACGTTGTGTAGCTGACAATAGGCTCCAGACCTTCTTGTCGAACTCTCGTGACGATGTCATCCGGCTCCCAATCGTGCCATACCACAACCTGTCCATCTTTTGTAATGCAGAGATCGAGTTCTATCGCGTTTGCCCCTTCCTGCAAGCCAAGCTGAAATGAGGGGATTGTATTCTCGACCTCTCGTGATGGGGAGCCTCGATGAGCTATGATAAGAAAGGGGTGATCTTCTTCTAACGTGCGCCGTCGCAGCCGTTTAGGACAATCCTTGAAGAGGGCTTCAATAAAAGATGAGATAGCGTAGAGGAGAGTTGGCTCCCCTTTCTTCTCTTCCCCCTTTACGAAAGCTGTTGCGGTCATCCCGTCATATTGGGATGATGGTTCTGTCTGCTTACTCATGAAGATCGCATGTTGTGTAGCTTGTGAAGTGGCTCTGCAAACTACTTCTGCTGTTATACAGACGGCGAGCGAAGTCTGATATACCCTTGGTGTTTCTTCGTGTTCTTGGTGGTGATTCTCTTGCGGTCAATTCCTCTCCAAACACTACGGGCACATATCATTTCTGAACTGTTGTCTCTATAGATAGACTACCTACCTACTACATTTCACGTCCTGTTTAAGTTCAGATAAGAGTTGCTGTCGCGAAAAAGCGTCGTCGCCACACCTCAGTGTGAGTTCTTCTGCAAAGCAAATCACAAGTGTATAGTTTTCGATTCCCAACCAGAATCTGTGCGGAGTGAGAGAATATAGGTTCCGTGAGGCAAGTCACTTGTTTGGATGAAGAGTGTGGGGAGTCCAGAGGGAATATCAACTCTCCGGATAGTTCGTCCTGCAATATCAAAGAGGAAGAATGCTTGTTCGCTACGTTTGTTGAGCTGAATGCGAAGTGACTGAGGATCATACTGCACAGCAAATGAAGGAGACTCAGTGATTGTGGTAGCCTCTGGTGAGGTAGAGGCAAGGGGATTGGTGTAGAGTCCGATCCACCCATCTACTCGCGATTCATCCGAGAGCTTCGTGCCACCACACATGATGATCGAGTCGCCGGAGACAGCAAGGTCGCGAACGTTAATCGGAGTTGAGAGATTGGTTGGCTCCAACACAATCATTCCCCAATTCAACTTCAGTTCCTCACTTGGTGCTGTTGGAGGTGTATAGGAGAATATCCAGTCGTACAGTGGATCGAAAAATGGAATTGCCATAAAATCTCCATCATTAGCTTCTGCTGTCAGCTTCATTAAGAGATTACCAGAAGAGTCAACGGCAAGTGCATCGACATTGTCATCCCCATTGCTTCCAACACAGTCCCACCAAAGAATCTTTCCCGTTCTCGTGTGAACTCCTGCTACCCAAACGTTACTCTTCTTGTATGCACAAGGTGTTGCTGTGTTAGAGGCTCTGATTCTACCGGCGATTACTGCAACGGTATCGTTGAGTTGTTCAATATGTTTTCCTTCCGATCCGATGGACTGCTCAAACTCTTTCTCCCAAAGCAAGAAGCCATTCCAAGCATACTTGCGTAAGATAGGGGTCTCCCACGAGCGGACTTGTCTCCCCTGAAAGTCAAGCTCTTCTTGTTCAATAGTTCCGATCACGAGTATCGAACTATCGGCAAGTTCTATTGCATCGAATGCGCGATCCCTTAATCTTCCACCAAACGAACTTTCCCACTTTATCGCCGACCCCGGGCTAACTCTCACTACCCAAGCATCATAATCAGATGAGAAGCGATAGGAGACATCCCCGTCAGTCGATGAAGTTTCTCCAAGCAAAAGTTTTGCGCCGTCGTGGAGTGGAATGATGTTGTGCAGAAATTCATTGTTGCTTCCACCATACCACCACGTTTCGTGCTGGTCGCCGTAAGGGCCAAACGAGGTGATACTGATTTCTGTAGTAAGTGGACCAATGAGTGAGGATATTCCAGCGAGATGAGAGACACCGCTGGGACTCACCGCAAGTCGGGTTCCATAGTTGGTAAGACCCGGGTCAAAGAAATGATGCCAGCGAAACTTCCCACGCTTATCCACCTTCATGATCCAAAAATCCTCGTAGCTCTGCTTCCCACTTGCAAAGCCGGTAGTAGATTTACTGTAGCCACCGAAATAGAAATCTCCATTCACATCTCTGCTCACTGATGTGAGTATGTCAACATTGTTGCCGACAAAAAGAGTGCTCCACAGACGTTGTGGTGACTGTGCGTGAAGGTTGATATAGGTGCTGCATAACAGCATCAATGGGAACAACACTAACGTGAGGCGGAGTTGCGTTAGGGGAGACCAGTGATAACTCTGTTCCATTGTTATGAGTGGTGCTTAGGTTGATTGGGTAAGTAGAAATGTGCCTGTTCAAGGTAATGCTAAACATTGTTGTCTCATACCTTGAACAGGCATCTGGGTTATGTTCGGTGCGTTCTACACGCTCGCCCCGATCTCATCGAGCTTTGCTACTGCCTCCCGAATTCGACCGAGAGCTTTCTCGATATTCTCAATTGAGTTTGCGTAGCTGAAGCGGATATAGCCTTCACCATACGCGCCAAACGCAGTTCCACTTAGGCAGGCAACACCTGCGTGATTCAACAGATAGTCGGCCATGAAGGCGGAGGAGCGACCTGTTCCCTCGATATTTGGAAAGACGTAGAAGGCTCCGTGTGGACGGTGGCAGCGGAAGCCGGGGATAGCGTTCAGTCCGTCAACAATCACGTCGCGGCGGCGTTTGAATTCCGCGATCATCTCCTCAGCAACATCTTGTGGGCCGTCGAGTGCTTCAATTCCGGCCATTTGCGTGAAGCTCGCTGTACAGCTTGTGCAGTTTGTCTGAAGTTTCGAGACGAGTGCTGCAGTTGATGCTGGCATCACACCGTAGCCGAGTCGCCATCCAGTCATTGCATAAGTTTTCGAGAATCCATCGAGCATGATGGTCCGCTCTTTCATTCCGGGGAATTGGAGAATGGAAGTATGCTCGAATCCATCGTAGGTAATGCGTGAGTAGATCTCATCGCTGAAGAGAATCAAGTCGTGCTGCTCAACTAAAGCCGCAATCCCCCGAAGGTCATCTTCTGTTAAAATGCCTCCGGTTGGATTCTGCGGTGTGTTGATAATCAACATGCGAGTTTTCGGTGTGATGCGAGCTTCGAGATCTGCAATGTCAAACCGGAATTCCTTCTCCTCCTGCAGTGGGAGTGGAACAGCCTTTGCGCCGAGGAAGTTGATAACTGATTCGTAGATCGGGAAACCGGGGTTTGGATAGATGACTTCGTCACCTTCGTCGATAGTTGCCATCATTGCGTAGAACATGATCGGCTTAGCACCCGGCGTAATCACTACTTCGTCGGGAGAGACTTCGATGCCTCTGGTTCTCGAGACGTAGGCAGCAATCGACTCACGGGCTTGAGGTAGTCCGGCAGATGGGCCGTAGTGGGTAAAGCCATTTGCAAGGGCGTCGCGTCCGGCATCTATAACGTTCTGTGGCGTGTCAAAATCTGGTTCGCCAATCTCAAGGTGAACGATGTCACGTCCTTGCGCTTCCAAAGCTTTTGCCTTAACAAGAACTTCAAATGCTGTCTCCGTTCCAAGCCGTGCCATGCGGTTTGCAATGTGCATGATCTTCTCCTGATTGTGTGTAGTGTGCAAAGAATATCAAACGGGGAAAGATAAGTCAGAAAACGTTTAGATGGATAGGGGAGAGAATGAGGAGGCGTCTGTGATGGTGGGATAGTGGGGTGAAATCGCTCAATAATAAAGGAAGGAGAGTGAAATTTAGCCTGAACTATGTGGGGTGTTGAGGAGGGTGAACGGGAGGAAAATGCAGGAGCAAAATGCAGGAGCAAAATTTTTTGCTCCCTACGACTCTATACACTCTCAACTCTATGACTCTACGAACTCATATACATCTCGATTCCACGATAGAGCCGTTCCAAATCTTCTCGATTGTTGTAGCCTTGAATTGATATGCGGATAGTCTCTCTTCCGTTCCAGTCCACAACCGGTATTTCCACCTTATGCACGTTGAAAAGATATGCTTGGAGTGCAGAGCGATCAATCTCTTCGGGGAGGAGAAAGGCCGACATCTGAGTGTACCATCGAGAATCGTTCGGAGCGACCGGGGTGAACCCGAATCGACCTGCAAGTACTTCGCGAGCTTCGTTTACTAAGGCATGGCAGTTTGCGCGAACCGTCTCCCAGTTGTGTTCCCGCATAAATTCAATTGCCTTCCCCGTTGTTAATGCCCCCGCTACTTCACGTGTCCCCCGGTACTCGTGGTGGCTGATAAAATCAGACTCTACGTCAGTTCTCGGCTCCCAACCCCAGCTGACAACCAGTGGGTCGAGGAGTGGTTGCACATCTCGGCGAGCGTAGAGGAAGGCTGATCCTTTCGGAGCGCAGAGCCACTTGTGGAGATTACTTGTATAGAAGTCTGGATTGATCTTCTGAAGGTCGAGGTCAATCTGGCCAACGGCGTGTGCGCCGTCAATGAGTGTGAGAATCCCACGCTCGCGCGCTATCTGGCAAAGCTCTTCTATCGGGAACGTCAACGCTGTTGGTGATGTGATGTGACTGATGAAGAGCACCTTTGTCCGCTCGTTCATCCCTGCTACAACTCGCTCCAAAACATCTTCGTGCGTGGTAACTGGGGCAGGTATCTCAACTCTGTGGACTCGGAAATCTTGCTTACGTCGGAGCAACTCCCACATGCGGTCGCAGGCTCCATATTCGTGGTCGGTTGTGAGCACCTCATCTTCAGGACCAAGTTCCAGCGAGTGGGCAACGATGTTTACGGCGACTGTGGCGTTGGTGACGAAGACGAGGTCGAGGGGATCGGCGTTGACGTAAGCTGCCAGATCAGTCCGGGCAACCTTCATCACCTCGGGGAACTTTCGCCCATGATATTCAACCGGACTCCGCTCAAATTCACGTTGCCAACGGATGTACTCCTCGAAGACGGGACGAGGAGTAGCACCGAATGAACCGTGGTTCAGAAAGGCGAGTTCAGGGTCGAGTAGGAAGAGCGATCGAAGATCAGATGTTTCAGTTCCTGTTCCTATGTCAGAAAGATTCTGTGCCAGCACGTTTGCGTCGTTCATTTTGTAGACTGTTCAGTTGATTTCATCTCTTCGAGATATGTCCGGCGAAGTTCTTCGAACTCTTCACGTGTCATTCCCGGTATAGGTGAATCCATTGGAATGCCCGCCTTCTCCCGCGCTTCGCGGAAGGTCATGTAGATGTCGTACATCTCACTTAATCTCTTCACTGTCAGTTCCGCTCTCGTCATCGGTCTCACCTCTTAGCCTCCTTATATCATATAGATCAATTGTGGAACTACGTACCTGCTTGAGCTTTATCATTGCTTCTTTGTTTGCAACGTGAATTTTCCCAAACCCAACATCCATCGTTACTGCTTCCGATATGACGTCAATATGGTCTTGTTCTATGCTTGTAAGGAGATCAACCAAGATATGCTCGTGCTGTGTAAACTTGACAAGACGGTATAAAGTCATTCGAGAATTCTGGAAGTAGATTGGTTGCCCACTCTCTCTGAAACCAGCTTCTTTTACCAGTTCAATAGCCTTCTCAATGTCGTCAGTTAACACAAGATAGTCAAGATCATCCGTCGCTCGGAGCAAATCATGAAATGCCATAGCAAAGCCACCAATAACAGCATATCGAATGCCATGATCTTCAAATGATCGAACTATCCCGAAAAACTCTTCGAATAAATTGAGCATGATTCACTCGGATGTCGATGAAAGAGGGGAAGTACTAATGGATGGAATGTGATTGTTGAGTTAGGCTAAGCAGTGAAGGGGGTGATTGCTGACTAAGAGAGTTTTGCTTACGGATACTCAGCCGGATCATCGCTGAACCTGTAGAACTTCACGTTCCCAATCTCGACTGTTGTCCGGTCTGGGTGGTCGTCGCCTGCAAAGATGATTGATCCGAGTTGGAGAGTGATTGGCTTAGGGGCTTCGAGTGGGATATTCTTCTCCGTTGCCCCAACCAGCATCGAGTCGGATCCGCACGATCCATCGGAGCGGATCATCCGTCCACCTTCCAGCTTCTGCCACTCTGTTATCATCAGTTCCAGTTCGTCCTCACCAATTCGCTTCCACGTCCCTTTGCTCCAGACGAGGCGTTTGGCGCAGTCCATCTGGCTTTCGTTAAGAACGAACGTGCCATCCTTGAAGAACTGATAGGTAGATGACCAGCCTGAACCCATAGCCGGAGCATCCTGCCAGAGACCAACGAGGAGGTCTTCGTCAGAAGATATCTCCTCTATCTCGGCGGAAATATCCGACTGGCTTCGCGTTGAGTCCTGCACCGATTCTCTCACCTTATCACTTACGCTATTAGTAGTTGTGTCGGCCTCTCTTCTTTCCTCGCTCCCACAACCAATAAAAGCTACCAACGCTACCACGATGAATGCTTGTCTCATACGAAATGATCGGTTTAAAATCATTGACAGTCAGGAGTACTTAACATCAAGAGATCAAAGGCAGAAGAGTTCACTCCCGATACCCTTTGCGTACTCTGCGCCTTTGCGTGACACTAATTCAGCACTGGAATCTGCTTTACTACGAGGTCGCTTCCTGCACGCACTTGAACATAGTATATCCCGGAGTTAAGGTCATCGGTATCGAGTGCAAATCTCTGCTCTCCCGGCTCAACCTGACCACTGAATATCGAACGGACTTCACGTCCGAGTCCATCAAACATTCGCACCTCTACATCTTTACGTTCGGCAACTCGAAATGTGAGGGAAGGATTTTTGCCGTTGAGAATGCTGAGAGCAAGGTTGGTTAACGAGTTCGTCCCTTCATCAACGCTTGCAACGGAATTCAAGTTGAGGTAGTCGACTACGCCGTGCAGCAGGGCGAGAGCTGCGGAGTCGAAGTAGGCGTCGGGAGTCTGCTGATTGTGGGCAAAGATGTCTTCGTACGTCAGTGCCATCACGTTCGTTCCGTAATTAAACCAGAACCAACTCTCTGGAAAGTGTGTTGGGGTACTTCCGTTCCAACTTACCGCATAGTCCCACGGCATAATACGAGAGAACAAGTTGCGAGCATTATTAATAAACTCTCGTTCGAGTCTTGCAAATTCTGCTGAGGTTCCACTCTCGTGGTGATACCAGAAGTAGCGTTCTGGATCGGAGGATGAGTGTAGGTTCAGCGCAATCTCAATCGGTTCTGCCGAGTTCATCAACTCACTATACCGTCGCTTTAGGGCAGCAGCCTCCACTTGAGGCGTTGGCTTATCCCACTCCCGTTCTAAGTCAACGCCGTTGGCGTTATATCGTGTTGTCATCAGGTTAACCCCGTCTGGGTTGTACATCGGGTAGATGTAGAAGGTACACTGCTCGCGGAGGGCAGCGGCCAAGGGATCGTCGGAGATAAGGAACTGAATGATATGCTGGCAGACCCACCAGCTCTGAATTTCGTGTGGGTGCGTGCGAGCGTGGATTGTGATTGTGTGGCGTGGGCGGACTTGCACTCGGTCGGTTGCGGTAATCTTCAGCTCCCAAATATCCCGACCCTGCACACTCTTCCCGATAGACTCTACGTGTTCGACGTACTTGTTCTCTTTCCACACCTCAATGTCGCCGAGAAGCTGATCGTATTTATAGTCCTCCCCAGCCGCCGCAAGTGCGCGATATGCGGCCAACGCCTTCTCGTCTATCGGCCCACATTTATCGTCATTGCTCTCGAACATTCGGTCGAGGTCTGGAGATAATCCCAAGCGGTTTATCAACGGCCCGGCCATCGACGATTGAGCAGAGAGAGTTCCGTGCGTACCAAAGGCAAACAGGAAGAATAGTGCTGCAATAGCTCTGTAGCAGTAGTTCAGTTTCATAATTCTTACTTGGCTCTCATTTCAGGGTTAGATTATCGATTAAGATACGAGAATCGAAGTGGAAGTTAGTCTTGCTTGATGAGGTTTTGGGGGAGATACAAGAGTTTTCAGAAACAGGGTAATTTTGCAAAGAAAGAGAAGCCACTCAAGAGCCAGCGAAAGGACATGATCGATATGCTGAAGCATCCCCGCGTGATTGGCAGTCTGAATAGAGTTGATGCGAAGTGATTCATCTTATAGTTCGAGCGGCTGCTCGAAGAGTGAATCATCGCAGAGCACAACCAATGGAGACTCCTTGTCGGATCGGCAATCTTTATCAGGATTCTCAGAGTGCCATGTACCAGTCACCAGTGGAAACTGGTATTAAAATCAATTGGAGCCGGATCTAACGGGCCGATTGGAGGTGTATCGAAGAGAGGGGAACTGTTGTCTTGGTGACAAACAAGCTCGTGTAAGTTCATACAATAGCAATTTGAACCGAATAAAAGATTGATATGGGGAATTATAGGATTACGAAATACAACCCTGCTTTAAGGAATCACTTGGGGCACTACACAGGAGACGATTGGATCAGCCTATCTGATATTGATAAGTATGGTGTGGAGTATGAGACCTATCTTTTGTATGAAGATGCCTATTTGATATGCCTACGCCAGTTGATGAACTGCAGCTCTATTTCGACTCTCTATATTTCTGATATAGAGTACAAAGTGGATTTACCGCCTCACCCCAATGAAGATAAGTGTACTATAAATTTTCAAAAAGCATATAGATTAAATGGCTCTGTGAAAGGTGAGTTGCTTGATACCTTGGTAAGAATGTGCTTAAGAGAAAAATTATGGTGTAAGTTAGTAGGAGATAGCGATTTCTATGTTCACTTTGGATATGATTACTATATGTTTGTTGGAGGCTCAGCAATAGAATGTGTTGATATCACATGGCCGAAGTTGATGTTTGTAGAAGAAATGGATTCTCCATATCAAGGTAGCGATGAG
>JBFWSB010000045.1:0-17658 GCA_050248595.1 Kapaibacterium sp. (SeqCode) | reverse complement strand
TCCAAACTTTGATTGGAAGAGTGGTAAAGATTCCATTATTCTGAAGAGTGAAGAGTCGATGAGGGTCTGGATCGACATCACGCCTCGTAATGCAAACCGCATCTACCACGACTCACTTATAGTGATTCTCGGCTGCGTTCAGGTCTCCGTACCTCTCGACGCGGCGACAGTACAACCATGTCTCTTCGTGAACGATTTGGACTTTGGCACATTAACGCCGAAAGACTCCAAAACTTTAGAATTGGAAGTCTGTAATATCGGCAAGGGACGGGTAACGTTTCACGACTCAGCTTCTCGAGGTGGTGGAAACATCCTCAGCTGGCTGTTGACCAATAAGTTTACAGTAGATCAGGCTGACATCGATAAGCTGAAGAATACCGTACTGAATGCAAATGAGTGCGTGAAGATTAATGTAACCTTCTCGTCTGATGAGACCGGCACGTTCCGCACAGTTGGTCGCTTCTGGGCAAGTACACGTGATTGCCGCGACACAAGTATCTGGAGAGCAAATGTTGTTAACTCAGGCCCACAGATTACAAACTACGACTGGGGTGCTCGATGGGTGACCTCACGGAATACCTGCACGAAGAATGATACGGTTCAGTATATCGAAGGCATTGCTCCTGAGTATAAGGGGGGCGTTATCACCATCGGTAATAATGGTACTGCACCATACATGATACGTGGGCTTGAGATCATCAACGATGATCCGAATGATCCAGCCGACATCTTCGTGATTGATAATCCGGGAAATGTTGTTAATGGGAGGATCATTAATCCAGGAGTGACTGAGAATCTTATCGTCGCTTTCCGTCCAGCGATTGAGAAAGAGTATTCGGCTGTGATTCGGTTGAACTATCGAAGCAATGGTAAGGACGGCTTTATTGATGGGACATTGAGAGGGAGTGGTATCGAGTCTTGCTTGCAAATCAACGACCTCACCATCATTGCCGACTCGACAGTTACACCACCGAAAGGGACACGGAGGCTTCTCCTCCGTTCGGTGGGGGGACGAGCAGTGACTGTTACCAGCATTTCTCTCTCCGGCATTGATGCGCCCGACTTCGTCTACGAAGGTGGCTTACCGGCACTCCCGATTGTGATTCCACCGGGGGAGAGCTATCCACTCAGTCTCACGTTCCTCCCCTCAACACTTCCAGCCGGTGAACGGCGAGCAGAGCTTGCGGTAGAGGGTGACTATGCCTACGTCGATTGTCCCGGCTCGTGCAGCGATTCCTTGGCCGAGTTGACCGGGAAGTTGGGGACGTTGACTGTTGCAGGTGAGGAGGCGTTGGCGGGGTATGCAATTCGCTCGGTTACACCAAATCCGTTTAGTCGAGAAGTGCAAATCGAATTTGAGCTTGGGGAAAGTGGGGAGACACGAGTAGAAGTCTTTGACCCTACAGGTCAGAGTGTAGGGGTGCTTCTGGAGGCTCGGTTGACTAAGGGAATTCACTCAGTAGACTGGGATGGAGGGGGACTAAGTTCTGGCGCATACTTTATTCGCATTACTTCTGGTGCGTGGAGTACATCGCAACAAGTTCTATTTGTGCGATAACGCAAAGTGCTAAACGTAGTCCTGTTCAATAGACCGTAGAAGAAGAAAAGCAGAGCAAGTTCCAGAGCGATTATTCGCTATGGAACTTGCTCTGTTATTTCATAACTTCCACGATCACTAAATCACAACTATTTCGTACCCAATTCCAACTGCATGTTTACATCACTACGTGCATCTGTTGCACTCTACCTTAGTCTGTTTACAACGATCTTTCTGGTTGGCCATCTCGAACTGCAAGGACAAGGAAATTCAGACCTTGATCCGTGCAGTGGCGGCACACTCTACTACGTTGCCTTTCCCGACACAGTAAGAAATGCTCAAGACTCTCGCTTTGCCGATAGGCGAAGAAGCGATCTTCTCCTCTTCATCTACTCTCCGGTTAATCAACAGGTTGAGATCAGCTACGCTAACGATACTTCAGTCACAAAGAATGTTGCTGCGGGGGAATTCTTAGAGTTCAACGCATCCGAATTTAACTTGCCGAAGATCGTGAGGCTCCCCTTCGTAACCCGTCGGAACTCTCCACAATCTACTCTCCTAAAAGTAGAGTCCGAATCTCCCGTTGTTATCTACGCATATATGGCAACCCCATTCGGTTGCGCAGCATTCACGCCGATGCCAGTGGAGTCGTGGGGGACAGAATATTATGCGGCAACGTGGGAGGCAACCTATGTTCGGGACATACAGCCAGCCGGTGAGAACAACTTTGATGCAAGCACGATTATTCCTGCCCCGGCGCAGATTCTTGTGATTGCCGCCTACGACGAAACTGAGGTGAGGATAACGCCAACCGATTCGCTGGCTTCGTGCGATAGTTGCAAGAGTGTTAGGCTCAACAAGGGGGAAGCCTACTTGGTGCAGTCATTTGTTCAGATCGACGATAAGAAATACGACATTGACGTACAACCTGACATTGCCGGCACATCAATCTCAGCGAACAAGCCGATTGGCGTTGTCACCGGTAACACACGAGTGTGGCACGAACGCTTCACGGAATCATTTCTGGGGGGAAATCCCTATAAAGATTTCGTAGCGGAGTGGCTTGCCCCAGTTGAGCAACATGGTAAAGAATTTGTTTTCCTCCCCACTTGGGATCAACTCAGGCAGTCTCGAAATGCCAATCCAGTCCGCCAGAACGAATATGTCCGCATCTACGCAACGACAAACGAGTTAACAGACCTGAATGGCTACTCCGGTGATGACGATTCTATCGATGCTCCGAAACCGGAAGATGGTGTTATGCTGAAGGGTGGAGCCTACTGGCACGCAGGCCTGAGCGACCTAACTCGTGGAGTTTACTATCGAACAACTGCACCTGCCCAAGCTTACCAATCACCACGCCCGGTCTCCATGTACAATGGAACAACTGGAAGTGGAAGTTTTATCGGCGCGCAATACAAAGCCTGGGGAACCTACATGGTGGAGATGGTTCCGCGGGAACAGTGGGTCACCTTTGCACCAGTTGTCGCTCCCTCCTACCCGGCCAATATGGATCACTACATCACTCTCATTGCCGACAGTGCAGATCAATCGAGCATCTACTATCGTCCTGCGGGGGGGCAGCCCCTTCTTTTTCCACTGACGGAAGGAAAGATTCGTGGGAGTGGGAGAACGTTTGTGTGGGGATCATTGAAAATCGATCCCGGAAAACAGTACAGCATTGAAGGGAGAGGTGGAGCCAAATTCGGAGGATATGTCTTTGGGAGCTTAGAAGGTCTGGAACTCTATCGTCCCGGAGTGACAAAGAAAAAGGAGACGAAAGGAGAATCTATCCAAAACCTTCACCCTTCCGAGTTTGAAGAATGGATTGCCATGATGTACGGCTATCCACTTGCCCCTTCCCGCTGCCTGCTCGATCAAAGGGATTCGTATGAGGTTCAGACGGAGATGGATTGCGGGAAGATGACCGTGACTATTCGGGCGACTGATTCTAATGCAAGTGGACTGAAGTTCGTTCAGTTGGTGAAGGATCCGCTGGTAACGTCGAATCTCCGACTTGAGTTTGTGGAGCCAGCCGACCCAACGCTGATTGCTACTCAGAAGGTAACAACCGTTCGCCTCCGCTTAGTGCCGATTAGTCCGCAGGAAGATGCGCGCGGTGTGTTGGAGTTCAAGGATAAGACGCGAGATGGAGCCGTAGAACGGGTCAACTATTCCTACACCGCCGAACGCTTGGATCCAGCTCCTGAGAACGTTGACTTCGGCAGCATTACAGTGAATACTACATCTGAAGAGGAGTTGGTGACGTTGACAAATCCGCTCAACAGAGATGTGGAGGTAAAAAAGCTCGGGTTCGTTTTTGGCAATCGTGGATTTTCGATAACGCGAACCGAACCGACATTCGACTGGAGAAGTGGCAACGATCCTCTCCAGTTGAAGAGTGGGGAATCGCTGAAAGTCTGGGTGACTGCAACGCCGAAAGAGTATAATAAAGACTATAAAGATTCACTGATAGCTGTGTTTGCCTGTCTCTCAATTCCTGTTCCTTTAGAGGTGACATCGGCACAACCTTGTCTCTCTGTTCCTGACTTGGATTTCGGAACTTTGAGGATCAACGAGAGCAAAACTCTCCCATTGAAAATCTGCAATACAGGAAAAGGACGAGTGACCTTCCACGACTCTACGGCGACTGGTGGCGGAGCCTTCCTGACGTGGTTGTTGAGTGAATTCAAAGTCTCTGCGGAAGATATTCTAAAATTGCAAAATGCTTCGTTAGGCCCAGACGAGTGTATTACAATCAACGTTACGTTTCAGTCGCGGGAGCTTGTGGGGATATTCCGCACAACAGCACGCTTCTGGGGGAATACGCGGAGTTGTCGTGATACTTCGGTTTGGCGAGCGCGGGTTTCTGTTCCGGGAGCACAAGTGTCAGGCTACAGCTGGGGAGAGAGGTGGCTTTCGTCGCGGAACGCCTGCACGAAGAATTCTCAGGACGGATACGAAACGAACCTTGACGTGAGTAACGATGGGGATACTCCCTTCACCGTGGTTGCACTAAAGATTGTCGATTCTCCCGATGAAGCGTTTCAAATACTGAATGCCGGCAATGCCGTGCCGAATAAGATTATCAATCCCGGAGTAACCGAGAAAGTCCGGATTATCTTCCGTCCAACTGAGCAAAAGAATTATAGTGGACGAGTCCGGCTCTACTACAAGAAAAATGGCGTAGCCGACTCCATTGATAACACACTTGATGGTTTTGGTGTCGAGTCTTGTTTACAGGTCGATGATCTTACACTCAACTTCGACACAACATCTTCTACGTCAAGCATCAGCAGAAGCATTCGGCTTCGGTCAACTGGAACTCGTCCGGTAACCATCACTGATCTCTACCTTGTGGGGGATGACGTTTCGGAATTCCGTATCCGAGATATTCCAGCTCAGCCTTTCTCAATTGCCCCCGGCGACACAGTATTTCTCACAGCAGAATTCTCCCCCTCGAGAAATTCCTCAGATAATCGACAGGCTTCAGTAGTTCTTATTGGCAATTTTGCCTACGCCGACTGCCCCGGCTCGTGCAGTGATTCCTTAGCAGAGCTAACCGGGAAGTTGGGGACGTTGACTGTTGCAGGTGAGGAGTCATTGGTTGGGTATGCAATTCGTTCGGTTACGCCAAATCCATTCAGTCGATATACCGAGATAGAGTACGCCGTTGGTCAGCGAGGTGAGACTGTTGTGGAAGTCTACAACGCTTCGGGAGAGAAGATCGCAGAGCTGCAGCGGGAGATGTTGGAGCCGGGAGAGCATCAAGCAGTCTGGGATGGATCAGGCGTAGCCGGTGGCCTCTACTACATACGGATTCGTTCGGGTAAGTGGAGTCAATCTCGTACTGTTTTGCTGGTTCGGTAGAGTTTTTATCGTGTAGTAGGTGAGGGGCAAGCTCTGTAGTGCTTGCCTCTCTCCTATCATGTTTTATCTTTCTCCCATCACTAAATCACATTCGTCCATACCCAATTACACAGCAGATGACATCTCTACGATCCACGCCTATTTCAGTCCGGTTGCTCGGAGCCGTTCTATCCATCCTTGCACTTCTCACTTCTCTTCACGTATCTGCACAGGATGTCGATCCGTGTAGCGGCGGCACGCTCTACTACGTTGCCTTTCCGGGCGTTGCAG
This sequence comes from Kapaibacterium sp. (SeqCode), assembly GCA_050248595.1. Taxonomy (GTDB): domain Bacteria; phylum Bacteroidota; class Ignavibacteria; order OLB7; family OLB7; genus JAGWAZ01. Next base: position 11,981 of record JBFWSB010000045.1, on the reverse strand, counting down.
CGAATGGTCAGGATACACGCTTCGCATCCAAATTTCCTGAGAACTACTACCTCTACATCTATTCTCCGGTAGATCAAGTCATCCAAGTCAGCGATAGTCGTGACTCAACAATTAGACTGAACCTTCGTGCCGGTGAGATGCTGGAGTTCGACACGAAGAGGCTCGGCTCTCCGATTATTTCAACAGCAAACTCACCGCAGAAGAAGCCGTTGAAAGTTCAGGCGGAAGCACCTATTGTCCTCTACGCCTACATGGTAACCCACTTTGGGTGTGCTGCCTTCACACCAATTCCTGTGGAGAGTTGGGGACGGCAATATTACGGGGCGACGTGGGAGGGAGAGACCGTTCGCACCATACTCCCCACAGGAGAGAGTATCGTTGTTACAACCACTATCGTTGAAGCTCCAGCACAGGTTCTAATTCTCGCAGCCTACGATGGAACAGAAGTACGCATCAAACCAACCGATTCTCTGGCTTCGTGCGCAGAATGCCGACAAGTGGTGCTGAATGCAGGGGAGGCCTACTTGGTGCAGTCCTACGTTGATACGGCTGCGGGGGCAAAGAGCCAAGCCGATATTGCCGGTACATCAATTACGGCCAACAAACAGATCGGCGTTATCAGTGGCAACACACGCCTCTGGCATGAGCCGTTTGCTGAGGGATACTTAGCGGGAAACACTTTTAAAGATATGGCGGTCGAGTGGATGACTCCTGTGGAGCAACATGGAACAGACTTCGTTTTCCTTCCTACGTGGGACACGGTGAACCCAGCCGATCGGTATGATACCGGAGCGATCAGAACAGCCGAGTACCTGCGAATCTACTCCACAACGTCGGCAGAGACTTCGTTCAGAAGGGATGGGCAAGATATTACGCCGTCAGGTGGGGCAACAGTTGATGGAGCCTACCTACACCAAAAGATCGACTCGGCTAAACGGGCAATTCACTTTACTACGACCGAACCGGCAATGGCATTTCAGTCACCCCGTCCAGTCACGATGTTCGGCGGGACAACTGGCTCAGGAAGCTTTATCGGTGCGCGATATGTGGCGTGGGGAACCTACATGGTGGAGATGACCCCACGCGAGCAGTGGGTCTTTGCCGCCCCCTTCATCGCCCCATCCTACCCAGTTCGGATGGAGCACCACGTGAACGTTGTCGCCAGTAGTGCAGATCAAGCGAATATCTACTATCGAGTTGCTAACGGGACTGCGCAACGCTTCGTCTTCAATCAGGGGACTCTTCCGGGAACAGATATTGTCTGGGGTGAAATGGCACTCGATACAGGCGTCACCTATTTCTTGGAAGGGCGGAATGGCGCACGGTTCGGTGGGTTCGTTTACGGAAGTAGAAAGGGCTATGAGTTGAACCGACCGGGAGGGGCAAAGAAAGATGAGTCGGAAAAAGATAGAACAACTCTTGGCCTACACCCCAGTGAATATGAAGAAGAGATCGCAATGATGTATGGCTATCCTCTCGCCCCCTCCCGTTGCTTGGTTGGGCAAGATGGAACGTTCGATGTGAAGAAAGAGAGTGGTGGTTGTGGCAAGGTAACCATAACACTCAGCGCAACTGGCACAGAGAAGTTCGGCTTGAGATTTCTCAGAATCATAGAGAGTTCTAATGTCAACACGCGATTAGAACTTGTTGAGCCGAAGAGTATGGGAGACCTTCTGTCGAACAGTTTTACTACCGTCAAGTTCTCTCTTCTCCCAATTGATCCATCACAAGATGCGGAGGGGGTTGTAGGGTACAAGGATCGTTCGTCTGGAGGAGGGGTAGGGCAGATCGAATATGCCTACACTGCCGGGCGACCCGAGGTAAATCCCTCTTTCCTCAATTTTGATTACGTGAAGGTAGGAAGCTCTGCGGGGGAACAGGTGATAACCATCACCAACCCACTGCCGGATGCAATGACGATTCGTGGTCTCGGTTTCGCTCTCGGCGATCAGGACTTTACGATTACGCGAACAGAACCGGCATTTAATTGGGGAAGTAGCAATGATTCGCTGGTGTTGAAGCAGGGAGAGTCCTTAAAGGTTTGGATTGATATGACCCCGACCAATGAGAATCAGAACTATTCCGACTCGTTGATGGTGATGTTGAATTGCTTCACCCTGCGGTTCCCTCTCACAGGCTCTACAATTGCTCCCTGTCTCACTGTTGGCGACCTCGATTTCGGCATCGTGAAGACAGGTGAGGAGAAAAGGCTTGATCTTGAAATCTGCAACGTTGGTGGAGGGAATATCCACTTCAGAGATTCTACCGGTTCCGGATTGATTACGTGGCTTCTCAAAGAGTTCGATGTCTCTCCTGAAGATATTGAGATAATGCGAGCGACAGTACTTGGTCCAGGTGAGTGTCTTACCATCAGCGTCTCCTTTACCTCTGCATCGCCCGGTGCTTTCAGGACAACTGCGCGCTTCTGGGCGAACACCCGGAATTGCCGAGACACTTCGATATGGAAGGCGAATGTTCTTCCTCCCGGCACTCACGTTGCTCGTGCAGATTGGGGAGAACGTTGGGTTTCATCAGATAATTCTTGCACAAAAAATACCGTGCGACAGTATCAAGAAGAGGTTGCTGCCTTTAACAGTGGGGATCAACCTTCGCTTGTCATTCGTGCTCAGATTGTTAGCAATCCAGATAACGTCTTCACGATTCTCAATCTCGGGAACGTTACTCCTAACAAGCAACTTCTGCCCGGAGCTTCCGAGAAAATCATTGTCGGATTTCGACCACTGGAAACGAAGGCCTACAGCGGTTTGCTCCGACTCTACTTCAGAGATGCAAGTGGTACTGTCGATTCTTCGGACGCAGTTCTCGAAGGTGTCGGTATCGAGTCTTGCTTGCAAATCAACGACCTCACCATCATTGCCGACTCGACAGTTACACCACCGAAAGGGACACGGAGGCTTCTCCTCCGTTCGGTGGGGGAACGAGCAGTGACTGTTACCAGCATTTCTCTCTCCGGCATTGATGCGCCCGACTTCGTCTACGAAGGTGGTTTTCCGGCACTCCCGATTGTGATCCCACCGGGGGAGAGCTATCCACTCAGTCTCACGTTCCTCCCCTCCACACGTCCAGCCGGTGAACGGCGAGCAGAGCTTGTGGTAGAGGGTGATTACGCCTACGTTGATTGTCCCGGCTCGTGCAGCGATTCCTTGGCTGAGTTGACCGGGAAGTTGGGGACGTTGACTGTTGCAGGTGAGGAGGCGTTGGCGGGGTATGCGATAAATCAAGTAATGCCAAATCCGTTCAGCGATGAATTGGAAATCAGTTTTAGCTTGGGTAAAGCTGGAGAGACAAGCGTTGCACTCTACAACGCTGCTGGAATGCTGGTAGAGGAGTTGTTGCGCGAAGAGCTAAGTAGTGGACTCCACACACTTAGGTGGAGTGAGAAGATCCCTTCTGGACTCTACTACCTTCAGATTACCTCAGGCAACTGGAGTGAGTCGCGAAGAGTCTGGTCGGTTAAGTGACATAGGTTCTATTGCTTGTGTCACTTCAATAGTTGATCACTATTATACTATACGCCGAGGCGACTTTATGGCAACGCTATATACTTACAACTCTCTGCTTCAACATCTTCTTTTGTTTACCGTTGTAGGCTTCTGTTCGTATTCTGCGTATGGACAGGAGTTGTCCGGAGGAGAACGTGGTGCAAGGCCTGTTGCCGGTTCTGTAAGTGTTACACCCGGACCCGAAATAGTCAGCTACGATTGGCAGAAACGGTGGATCACCTCAGAGAGTTCGTGTACAAAAAATAGTCAAGAGGGATACGAGGCGACACTCTGGATTAGCAACCAAGGTGATGAATCGTATACCGTTGAAAATCTTTCGGTGCAGGATGACCCAGATGGCATCTTCCAGATTGTGGATCCCGGCAATGTTCAACCCGGAGCAGAAATTAAACCGGGAGTGAAGGAGGAGTTCCGCGTTCTCTTTAAGCCAACAGAAGAGAAGTATTACAGTAGTAGAATTCGCCTCACGTTTAGTACTCACGGTTCTATTGATTCTGTTGATGGAGCTCTTGATGGTGTTGGAGTAGAAGCCTACGTGAAGATAGATGATGCAGAGTTCATCGTTAGCCCTTCCGATAATCCTCAGCAGGCAAGGAAGCTTGTAGAGATACGCTCTACTGGTACAGCCCCACTGATAATATCCAACATCACGTTAACTGGAAACGATTTTGCCGACTTTGCTTTTGTGGGTGGACTTCCTGCGCTCCCGTTTGCGATTCCTGCGGGGGGCAAATACACGTTGGAGATATCATTCAATCTTTCTGGTAGTACAACTTCCGAGCGCCGGGCACAACTAAACGTCCAAGGCAATTTTGCCTATGTCGATTGTGCTGGCTCACTGAGTGATTCATCTGCGGAATTGATCGGACGAATCGGGACGCTATCGGTGAGTGGGGAAGAGACGGTTGCCGGATATGGGGTTCGTTCGGTGAGGTCAAATCCGTTTAGCCGCGAGGTACAGATTGACTTCCTGTTAGCTCACGAAGGAGAAACAACTGTAGAGCTGTATAACGGATCGGGGCAAGTTGTGGCGCAGCTATTGCGAGAATGGCGGCAGCGTGGATTGCATCTGTTGTCGTGGGATGCTGGCAGTCTAACTACAGGTCTCTATTTCGTACAAGTAACAGCGAATGGATGGAGTGAAGCCCGCTCGATTCTTCTGGTACGATAAGCAGTCAGGAGTGAGAGAGAGAAGACATTGCTGTTGAAGTTCTCTGTTGCATTCCTCTTCTATCACTTTGAGGGGAACTTTCCGTATCATTGCCCTCATGATAGGACAGATTCTGGTAGACGTAGGAATTCTCATCGCGACAGTATTTGCTCTCTGGAAAGGGGCTGATCTGGTCGTGGAATCCTCTGCCCACATTGCAAAGCGATTTGGTGTATCCCAGCTTGTGATTGGGTTGACAGTTGTGGCGTTTGGCACTTCTGCACCGGAGTTTGCCGTGACGTTGATTGCGGCTCTCAACGATCAACCAAACATCTCGGTTGGGAACGTCGTTGGCTCTAATATCTTCAATTTGGGCTTTATTCTCGGAGGGGTTGCGATTGTTCGGACGATCACGACCTCTAAAAACCTTGTCTATCGTGATGGTTTAGTACTTTTCGGTGCAACTCTCCTCCTCCTCTTCTTTATCATCGACCTAAATTTCGAGCGGTGGGAGGGGATTACCATGATGATGCTTCTGGTTCTCTATCTCGCCTTCTTAATCTTCCGCAAAGATGAAGAGCTTGTGGACGATGTTCCGGAAGGAGATTTTAGTTGGGTTGATATTGGGAAATTAGTTGGAGGGTTGGTTCTAATTCTTGCAGGAGGACACTTCTTTGTTGGTTCTGCTGTCAATCTGGCCAGATTCCTCGGCATGTCGGAGTGGGCAATCGGTGTGACGATTGTTGCGGCAGGCACTTCCGCACCGGAACTTGCAACTTCGCTTGTAGCCGCCTTCAGAGGGAAGTATGGACTCTCCGCCGGAAACCTTATCGGGAGTGATCTCTTCAATATGTTGGGGGTGTTAGGGCTTGCCGGCACAATCAGTCCGATGCAAGTTCACCCAGAATCCCAGAACAGCCTCTATATGCTCTGCGCTCTCGTCTTCGTTGTCGTGGTGATGATGCGGACCGGCTGGACAGTCTCCCGAACCGAAGGGATTATCTTGGTTCTGGTGAACCTTATTCGTTGGTTCTTCGATGTGCGGGGGCCAGGGTAGAGCCATTCGTCTGCTTCTCTCCCTCCTTTTCATTATGTGAACCTGCTTCCCCTCTTCCCTTCCCTTCTCTCAAGAGGTCGTATTTTTAATCTTTCGTTTTCTCTTCAGGAAGAGAACTCCACAATTTGCAGAACCAAAACGTATGAGTGAGATCAAGCCTCCTCCAGAGATAGGAACAGCACATCCGAGAGCTGTTGATAAACTGATTCGACCCTTCAAGCGATTTACTGAGGTTGAGGGAGCCGGGGGGATCATTCTGTTGATCTGTACTGCGGCAGCACTCTTCTGGGCTAATGTGATTGGAGCCGAGAGCTACGAGCATTTCTGGCACACCCCAATCACCTTGCAGTTGGGCGATTTCGTGATGACGAACTCTTTAGTCCACTGGATCGACGACGGCTTGATGGCGATCTTCTTCTTTATGGTTGGCTTGGAGATCAAGCGTGAAGTGTTGGTGGGGGAACTTGCCTCGATTAAAAAGTCGGCACTCCCCCTTATGGCTGCTCTCGGCGGTATGATCTTTCCCGCTCTCATCTACACACTCTTCAACGGAACCGAAGGGGAGGCTGCGCGTGGGTGGGGAATCCCGATGGCAACAGACATAGCCTTCGCCTTGGGTGTGTTAGCTCTGCTCGGAAAGCGTATCCCGCCAAGCCTCGTCATCTTTCTCGCAGCTCTCGCCATCGCCGACGATATTGGCGCGGTGTTGGTGATTGCGATCTTCTACACGTCGAAACTCTCTCTCGCATATCTGCTGATTGGTCTCGGAGCCTTCGTTGTGGCTGTCATCGCCAATGTGATGGGGGCACGCAATCCGATTACCTATGGGATTATCGGAGCAATTACTTGGCTTGCCTTCCTTAAGTCTGGGGTACATGCAACAATTGCTGGCGCGCTGGTTGCAATGGCGGTTCCAGCAAAGCAGCGGATTAACCTCCGTCGATTTATTGACTTCGGCCAGTACCTGTTGGATAGATTGAAGAAGGTAAAGAATATCGAAACCTCGGCATTCTCCACGCACGAGCAGATGGAGATTATGCAGACCCTCGAGAACTCCGTTGAGCACGTTATGACACCGCTGCAACGGTACGAACATGGTCTTCAGAACTGGGTTGCCTACTTGATTATGCCGGTCTTCGCTCTGGCAAATGCTGGCGTTGCGGTTGGTGGTAGACTTGTGGAAGATATTACCAGTCCGATAGGACTCGGCATCATCTGCGGACTTGTGCTTGGGAAGCAGATCGGTATCACATTCTTCTCTTGGATTTCAGTGAAGCTCGGCTTTGCCGCTCTCCCATCTGGCGTTAAGTGGAAGCACATTTATGGGGTTGCGTGGTTGGGAGGGATTGGTTTTACAATGTCTCTCTTCGTCGCGAACTTGGCCTTCGGAGGAAGTCCGCTCGGTGAAGAGTCGAAGATTGGGATTTTGACCGCCTCAATTATTGCTGGCACAATCGGCTTCATTATTCTGAAGCGTATGACGGCTCCCGGCAAAGGAGAGAGTGCTGAAGTGAAAGGAGAAGAATCGCAGCCAGTTACAGGCTCAGCCTAATGCGAAAGGTGCTCCGCATCAGTTGCACAGGGGTAAGCCTCTTCTTAGCTGTGATCCTTTACGCCTGTGGCCCGATAAAAGAGCCGCAGATGGAACAGGGGGGACTTTACACAGTCGAAGATGGAGAGGGGACATTTCGTCCAGCGAAGATTTTAGCGTTCGACAGTAGTGTCGTCCACCTTCGGCTCTACTGCAACACTCTTTCGTATCGACCCGATACTATCGTTGCCGACACACTTCGGCTTGTGGCTTATCCGGGAGAGCAGGCTGCGCGGGAACACTTCCCAGTGTCGCGACAACTCTTCCTGTTCTGGCTACCGGAACATGTCGGGTTCGATTCCGTTCGGACGGATGAGCGTGAGTTAGTAAAAGAATGGGAAGGCTCGGAAAGGGTGGTTGTTGGGGAATAGATAAGAGTTCGTAGAGTTCTTAGAGAGGAGAGTGTATGAGTTCGTGGGTGTGAGAGTGTATGAGTAATGGTAGGCGCAGGTCTTCAGCCTGCGTCAAGTTTTGTTGAGTCGTAGGGAGCAAAAACTTTTGCTCCTGCCTGTTGTGAGTGGTTGGCGCAAGTCTTCAGCCTGCGTCAAGTTTTGTTGAGTTGAGAGTTCGTAGAGAAATGTGGTAGAGCCATCTTGTCTCTCCCCATTTTGAATTTTTACTTTTGAATTTTGCATTGACTACCGTGCTTCAAGCTGTACAACATCAGAAGAGTGGGGAGATCGAGGTGAAGGAGCTTCCGGCTCCCACCGTTCGGTCGGGCTGGATTGTGGTGGCAACGCAAGCCTCTCTCATTTCCGCCGGTACTGAACGAGCCAGTGTCGAGAAGTCGAAGGCGTCGCTGATTGAGCGGGCCAGAAAGCAGCCGGAAGATGTGCGGCAGGTGATCGACATGGCGAAGAAGGAGGGGGTGCTGAACACGATCCGGAAGGTGCAGAACAAACTTGATAGCTATCGGGCACTCGGCTACTCGGCAGCCGGAGTTGTTCTGGAGTCGGGATGTGATGAGTTCGCGCCGGGTGATCGGGTTGCCTGCGCTGGTGCTGGATATGCCGTTCACGCCGAGGTGATTTCCGTTCCGAAGAACCTTGCCGTCAAACTTCCTGAAAACGTTTCCTTCGAGGATGCCTCCTTTACCACACTTGGGGCAATTGCGCTGCAAGGCATCCGCCAAGCCGATCCACGCCTCGGCGAAAATGTTGCCGTTATCGGTCTTGGTCTGTTAGGACAACTTACCGTCGGCATGTTGAAGGCGAACGGGTGTCGGGTAATTGGTCTCGACATCGACGAATCACAATTCTCGCTCGCCAAAGAATTCGGAGCCGACGCAACTGCCCCGAGCAACGGGGATGCCGTAAACGTTGTGGAGAGCTTTACGCGAGGGATTGGAGCCGATGCCGTTATCATCACAGCCGGAACTTCGTCGAACGCGCCGATGGAGTTGGCAATTAAGATGACTCGGAAGAAGGGGCGTATCGTAGTTGTTGGTGCTGTTGGCATGGACTTGCCTCGCTCACCTTTCTACGAGAAAGAGCTGGAGATTACGATCTCGTGCAGCTACGGTCCGGGACGCTACGATCCTGGATATGAAGAGGAGGGCCACGATTACCCGGCAGGATATGTGCGCTGGACGGAGAACCGGAATATGGAGGCGGTGCTGGACATGATTGCCTCTGGCGCGCTGAACGTTGGGAGGATTATCACCCACCGCTATCCAATCACTCAGGCAGCGACCGCCTACGATCTGATTACCGGTAAGATCAACGAGTCATTTGTCGGCGTTGTTCTCACCTATCCAGAGAAAGCAGAGGGCAACCTACAGAGGACAATCTCCCTCAATCCGAAATCCGCAATCCCTAATCCCCAATCAAACATCCGTCTTGGCTTTATCGGGGCGGGCAGCTTTGCTCAAGGGCATCTAATTCCTCACCTCACGAAACTTGATCTCAATCTTGTTGCAGCCGTCACCGCTACTCCAGCCAACGCCCGATCTGTTGCCGAAAAGTTCGGTTTTGCCGAAGCCTCCACCGATTCCGTTGAAATCATTGGAGGGGATCGGACGAACACCCTCTTCATCGCAACGCAGCACGATACGCACGGCGACTACGTGGCGCGTGGGTTGAAGGCGAGCAAACAGGTCTTCGTGGAGAAGCCCTTAGCGATTAACCGCGAAGAACTTGAACGAATTCGGGAGCTTGCCGAAGGAGGAAACAACCGGGTGATGGTTGGCTTCAACCGCCGTTTCTCGGAATCGTTCGTCGCAGTGAAGAAGCATTTCGAGGGAGTGCGCGAACCCCTCTCAATCTTCTACCGCGTCAATGCTGGACACATTCCACTCTCCAGTTGGGTGCAGCGTCCGGAGCAGGGGGGGCGGATCATTGGGGAGGGATGCCACTTCATCGACACGATGCAGTACTTGACCGGGGCACGTCCTGTGAGTGTGGAAGCGCGGGCAATCCGTTCGGAGAACACCGAAGTGAAGAATGCCGACACCGTAACGATCACCATCACTTTCGACAACGGTTCGATAGGAACGCTCCACTACTTCTCGAACGGCGCGAAGTCAATCCCGAAAGAATACTGTGAAGTCTACGGCGGCGGACGAACCGGAATTATGGATGACTTCCGTCGCGTTACTCTCGCCAGCGGTACAAAGAGTAGCCTGAAGAAGTTCGATGGTTCGAAGGGACACCGCGAAGAAGTGATTGCCACAATCAACGCAATGCGTTCAGGTGAGCCGATGCCAATCAGCTTCCAATCCCTCTACGACACAACGCTGGCAACAATTGAGGCGGTAGAGAAACTACGGTGAGTGTGAATCCGTGACGAAGCTTCACAGAAACATTCATCCCTCTTTCTCTCCTCCAATTGAATCTGCTACTTGTTCTGAGGGGGATTAATTTTTACCCTCAACCACTTTTGCCAATCTTCTTGCCACGGTCTGTAAATCTCAACACACCTTCTTCTCACAGACTACTTTAACTCAAAATCTCAATACGAAAAAAATTTACACCAACGCTAACATTTTGGCACGCCGTGTGTTATGCTGTAAGAGCAGACTTGATGAAATATGATTGAATGATTGTTGATTGCTACGAAGTTTTGATGTCTATTACGTGGATATTTCGTGTGTAGAAGTTCGATTGAAAGCAGTTTGCTCACCTAACTGAAACACGTGTTCGTCTGGCCAATAAGCAGCCCGGCAACACGAATGAACTCTAACCCAACTGCACGGTGTCCCAATGAAACACCCTTACGTCTTCCAGCGCATCTTGTGTGGAATCAGCTTATTCGGCTGTCTCCTCTGCACGCTCTCGGCCTCGGCACAAATTTTTCCAAACAGAACTGGTCAGCCTCCTCCTCTTCCAACATCTCAATCTCAAAGAATTGAAACTCGGTTTCTTGCCGGCGTTAGCCTTAGTGGTTCGCTCGCCGAATACTCGAATGGGATTCCGATGGTCTACACGCCAATCTGTAATCACTTAGAGGCCGGTTCTGGATTGGGATATGCGGCAGGAATTACTACAGAGTATTTGCTGAGCCGTTCTCTCAGTCTTTCACTGAACGCTCGGTATGGTTCGCATCCCGGCAGTTTCGAGCGGGCTGAGGTTGTTGGCACAACTACTGTCCGCACAGGAGAGGAGCCGGGCTTCCTTCTGGTTCGCATTAACTCCGACATTGCATACGAGGCGATTGAGACTGATCTGCTGCTGAAGTGGACAGCTGGAGAGATGAGAGGTGGAAGAAATGGACTCGGGTTTGCCATTGGGCCAACACTATCTGTTCCGTTGAAGGGAACAATGACCCAGAACCACACGTTAGAAGTTTACCGAACTGGAGGAGAATTTCTGACGCGGCGCGACCTGGAAGTATTTGGTGGAGAAGAGGTGAGCCATCGGAACCTGACTGAAGGGGAGGAGATGACTCGCATGAAAGATGTTCACTATGGTTTGCGTACAGGACTTTTCCTGAACTATGATCTTGGCGCCGGGGTGTACGTAACTCCCGGACTTTACGCCGATCTCCCGTTGACCAGTTTTACTGACTTCGATTGGGGATCGTTAACGCGCTACGGCCTTCAGGTTGATCTGATGTTTGGTATCTGAGACTTCGTCAGAACCTACCTGAAGTTTTTTCCTCGCATTCGCACGTAACACCCGAACAGTGCGCCACGGCCGGGGTCGGCGCCCCGGATCCCGGTCGTCGGGCGAGGAAATTTTGTTCGCCGAGTTCTTAGAGTGTGTAGCGTTGAAAGTTCAACAACTGATAGCGTAATATCTGATCTTCACATTCCGCTCACTACTACTTCCTCTCGCTCAGTCTTCTTCGTTCACGTCGACTAAGATGATTACCTCATCAGCTTCTGTTAAGCTCCACTTCCCATCTCTTTGAGGGTTCACAACAATGCCTCCATTTACGCCGATGTTATTGGCAATGCGGAGACCAATCGCAATTTCTCCTCGCGAGAGTGCTTGTTCTTCTATCTGCTGGAAGGTAGTTTCCTGACCAACAAGTTGAAGCTCTGGTGCGGATCGGAAGAGTATTTCTGCTCCAGCCGGGCCAAACAACTCGTCGAACACCCCACGGAGATCGTGTTGTAGGGCAATCTCAGATAACAAGTGGCTGAGCACTACCGGACTGGTAAATGTCTCGCATCGATCTTCTGGAAAGAGAACCGAGTTCATCTCGTTCATCAGTTGG
>JBFWSB010000044.1:0-17996 GCA_050248595.1 Kapaibacterium sp. (SeqCode) | reverse complement strand
ATAGATGGTAAGGGTGTTCAGCGTTCCATCATCGCCGTTATCGTCGAGGACAATACGGCCTCCGCGAACGTCACGACTCTGCGCATGTAGAATAAATGGTGTGCTCAACAGCAAGAAAAGGAAAGGTCCGACAACTGATCGAGCCCAACAGAATGAGTGGTTGTGTATCATAACTGGGTCTCTAAATATGTACTTCTCAGGTCAAATTGTGTGGGCTTATAAGATACATAAGTGAAATAAAAGAGCACGAGAAGGCTTGCAGGTGCCTCTGTTTATATGATTATATCAAGATCGAAGCAGCAGACAAAGGCGCCTACTGGTATATTTCATATTCGTGCAAACAGCAATGCTTACCTTTCAACAATGGAAGAGCGTTATTATCTGGAATACGAATCGTCTTCTATGGAAAAAGGAACCTCTATCTTTTTCATAGATGTGATACCAGACAGTCTCCGTTTCGCGAAGGTGAAACCTGATAGATTCTCCCACCGTACCAACGTCTAAATTGCTAACTTCGGCAAAACGAATTCAATTCTCTTTTTGGAGGAATATCACATGAGTGGAAAAAATATCCTTGGCCTCATCGTAGCAATCATTGTAGGTATTGTTGTCTTCCGAATCTTTTTGTGGCTCATCGGCGCAGTCTGGGCACTGACAGGATGGGTGATTGCCGGTCTGATAATTGGCGGCGTTGCCTACCTCGCCTACAAGAAATTCAACAACATGCTCTCGAGTGGTAAGCGCTTGACGTAAGAGAGTTCTTAGAGTGTGTAGAGTTGAGAGTTTATAGAGCCGTAGGGAGCAAAAACCTTTGCTCCCTCTTTGTTCCCCCATTTTTGACCTCCCTTCGCTCTTAACTGGCACGCCTTACCTAAACAACAAACGGCGCGGAAGAATGTTCTTCCGCGCCGTTTTGCTTTTCGAGAATATCTTATCTCTTCTTCGCTTAGGTTCCAGCAGCGTAGTCGAGGAAGTAGGCAAGCTGCTCCTCGGTCAGAGCGTCGATGTCGATTCCCATTGTTCCCAACTTCAAGCGAGCAATCTCTTGATCCTGCTCCTCTGGAATGTCGTAGACCTTCCCTTCCCGCTCCTCGTTGTTCTTGTCCATCTCCGCAAGGCGAATCTGCGACATGAACTGGTTGGCGAACGACATATCCATCACTTCTGAAGGATGTCCCTCGGCAGCCGAAAGATTTACCAACCGTCCCTGAGCCAAGAGGTAGACTTTCCGACCATCAGGAAGTGTATACTCTTCGTTGTTATCACGAATCGTCCGCTTGTTGCCGCTCGTGATGTTCTCAAGGTCAACGATGTTGATCTCGCAGTCGTAGTGGCCGGTGTTGCTGATGACAGCACCATCTTTCATCGACTCGAAGTGGCGGCCAACAATTACGTCCTTCACACCTGTTGCTGTCACGAAGATGTCGCCAACCTTTGCGGCCTCGTCCATCTCCATCACGCGCATCCCTTCAAGGGTAGCTTTCAGTGCTGCGGTCGGCTTCACTTCGGTAACAATAACGTTCGCTCCCATTCCCTTCGCCCGCATTGCTACACCACGACCGCAGTGACCGTAGCCAGCAACAACAAAGTTCTTCCCAGCTAACAGAACAGATGTGGCACGCAAGATTCCGTCCAGTGTCGACTGTCCAGTTCCATACACGTTGTCGAAGTCCCACTTGGTCTCAGCGTCGTTCACTGCAATCACTGGGTACTTCAGTGCACCATCATCTGCCATTGCGCGGAGCCGGTGGACACCTGTGGTGGTCTCCTCCGTACCGCCGATAATTGTCTCGCACAACTCAGGATATTTGTTGTGGACGGTGAAGATCAGGTCGGCCCCGTCATCCAACGTCAAGTTCGGGTTGATGATGAGTGTCTGGTCGATACACCAGTAGAACTCCTCAGTATTCAATCCGTGCCAAGCAAAAATTTTGATTCCTTCGGCTGCAAGTGCGGCTGCAACAGAATCGTTTGTTGAGAGAGGATTGCATCCCGACCAAGAGACCTCTGCACCTGCGGCTTTCAGTGTCCGAATCAGAACTGCCGTCTCTTTCGTGACGTGAAGACATCCGGCAATCCGGTAACCTGCAAGTGGCTTCGTCTCGCTGTACTGTTCACGAAGTGCCATCATCACTGGCATTCGGCTTTCAGCCCAGTCTATCCGGCGGCGTCCTTCTTCTGCAAGGGATATATCCCTGACTTTGTACTGTCCTTCGTTGTGATCCATGCTATACGTTTTCTTTGTGATAGATGTATGTGTGTTGATAAACTTCGTTTTTCTCTGCTTTGCGTTTGGGGTATACCTGTTTTATCCCGTGGGATATGGCTCGCCACGTAGGGATATGGCTCGCCATATCCCTACCGTGTTGTTTTGATTGCCTTGAATTCAAACTCGAGATTTTCGGGTCTGAATATAAAGGAAAACAATTGCTCCCAACGTTTCGAGAATCTGTTTGCCAAACTGCTTACGCCTGTAATTCGCCAGACCTTCGGGAAGAGAATTCTCCGCTTCTCTAACGAAAACTGAGCCGTTGCGTAAAGGTCGTTCTGACTCCCCGCTAAAAACCCATCGAAGGCGTAGATGCCGAAGAAACGCTTGTGCGTTGGATCGTTGTAGGCGTAGTAGCTGGCATAGTGGGGTGTCCGAATTCGGACGATACAGTTCTGCCGAGCAATACGCCAAATTTCGTTCATCGTGGCTGGGACATCTTCGAGATGCTCGATAATGTCCTGCATGATAATCAGATCAAAGCTGTCCGACTCGAATGGCCAAGGCGTCAAGTCGAGATTGTGGAGAATATCAGCTTCCGAGTTTGGACTAATATCTACACCGATGATCTCGGTTGCTACGGAAGCCTCCGGGAACTCTCGCTTCGCCTTACCACATCCGACGTTCAGCACTCGCATCTTCTACGTTTCTCCTTCTCGAATACTCAGGACATCGTTTAGGCCGCTGCTCCAACCTCACCAACGGCACTCTTCAGCATATCGACAAGGTCGAGACGCTCCCAGGTCAACTCCTCTTCGTCGCGACCAAAGTGTCCGTATGCGGCAGTCTGCGTGTAGATCGGCCTGCGCAGATTGAGACGCTCGATAATTCCTGCCGGACTCATGTCGACTTCGTTCTGGAGAATCTGGCTCAGCTTCGCGTCATCTACAACACCCGTTCCGTGGGTATCTACGTGAATCGAAACTGGCTGACTGACTCCGATGGCGTATGCAACCTGAATCGTACACTCCCGCGCAAGTCCGGCAGCCACAACATTCTTCGCCAAGTGGCGCGTTGCGTAAGCTGCTGAGCGGTCGACCTTCGAAGGATCTTTCCCAGAGAAGGCTCCCCCACCGTGCGGAGCTTTTCCGCCGTATGTGTCAACGATGATCTTTCGTCCCGTCAAGCCGGTGTCGCCGTGTGGACCACCAATCACGAAAGCTCCAGTTGGGTTCACGTGATAGATTACGTTCTCGTCCAGCATTTCCGACGGGATAACCTCTGGGAAGACGTACTCTTTCAGATCTGCCAACAACTTCTGCTGCATCTCTTCTTGCGATCCGAACACATCTTCGTGTTGGGTTGAGACTACAATCGTGTGAACACGGGCTGGTTTCCCGTCGTCCCCATACTCAATCGTGACCTGGCTTTTAGAATCGGGACGGAGATATGGCATCGGTGAGTTCTCCATACGCCGCACGTCGGCAAGGCGACGGAGAATGCGGTGCGAGTATACGAGTGGCATCGGCATATATTCCGGTGTCTCATCACTCGCGTAGCCGAACATCATTCCTTGATCTCCAGCCCCACCAACATCTACACCTTGCGCAATATCTGGCGACTGTGAGTGGACTGCATTGAGCACACCGCACGACTCTGAGTCGAAGCGAAGGCGTGGGTCAACGTAGCCAATCCGCCGGATCGTATCCCGCACAACCTTGTCGAAGTCGACGTAGGCAGTCGTGGTGATCTCACCTCCGACAATCACCAACCCAGTTGTGACGAACGTCTCGCACGCAACGCGCGCATTTGGATCTTCTGTGAAGATCGCATCCAGAATAGCATCCGATATCTGATCGGCAACCTTATCTGGATGCCCCTCAGAAACCGATTCCGATGTAAAGAGATAAGCCATGATTCAAGGAAAAATTCAAAGTGAAAAATTCAAATTTCAAAAGTCAAAACTGTATTTGGGGTGATTTTTTTTAGACTCGATTTTCTCTACCAATCTCGGCGCAACCTAAAGAGTTGCGGCTACCACTCTATGAACTCTCAACTCTACACACTCTATAAACTCTATTCTACCCAATTGATAGCTCTGAACTTGCGCCGATGTTGACTTTTCGGGTCTCGCCTCTCACCTTCGCGTCGGCTCCGATGATGGATTCATCGAGAATTGCTTTTTCTACTGATGAGTGTTCCCCCACAATCGAGTCGGTGATAATTGAATCGCGAACCACTGCTCCGTCGGCAATCGTAGCGTAAGGCCCAATGATTGCGTTCTCGATAGTTGCTGTTGGGGCTATGTAGACAGGAGAGTTCACAACAACTCCTGAAATTCTTCGCTCAAGTGGTCGCCGGCTTAGCAGGTGGCGGTTGGTTGCCAAGAGTGTCTCCGGCTTGCCGCAATCGAACCAGCCATCGACTGTAAAGGTGTTGAACTTCTCTCCCCTGTCGATCATCATCTGCAAAGCATCGGTTAACTGATACTCTCCACGGGTTCGCTGATCGTTCTGGACAAGTTGGTTCAGGCATTCCCCTAACAGGCGAGGAGATCGGATAAAGTAGAGGCCAACGATTGCTAAGTTCGTCGTCGGGTTCTCAGGTTTTTCTACTAAGCGTTCAACAACCTGTCCCCGCATTTCTACCACTCCGAATCGACGCGGATCATCCACACGCTTCACGCCGAGTGATGAGTGTTCCCCAGAAATAACAGGACTGAGGTCGACATCGAAGATCGTATCGCCGAGAATAATCAGCACCGGATCATCCTTCAACGACTCACGGGCAAGCCAGATGGCGTGGCCAAGTCCTTCGCGCGATTTCTGTTCAACAAAGGTGGCATCCAGATCGTAATTCTCCCGCACGTACTCCTCAACCAGATCCCCCATGTAGCCAACGACAAATGTGGCTTCACGTATCCCCTCCTCTAACATCGTGTCGAGAATATGCCCCAAAATCGGCTTCCCTGCCACATTCAGCAGAACCTTTGGAACAGTATATGTGTGTGGTCGGAGACGACTGCCGACACCTGCTACCGGTATTATTGCTCTCATTCCTTTCAGTTTGGCAAATAGACCGGAGAACTTACTAAATGCCGAAAGAACATGCGATGAAGGAATCGAGGAAGAGGCAAGACTTAACGAATTGAGAATTTTCCTGAGATCGCCTCTGAAGGTCGTATTTTGGGGATTGGGAGTGAGGCGAATGCTTTCCTCAATCCGAAATCAAAAACCTGGAATACTCTACGTTTCAGTCAATGTCACTCTGAGGTCTGCCGAAGAGTCTCGCAGGGGTGCGTGGAGCACACCCATTGAAATTGGGGATTGGGGATTGGGGATTGGGGATTGGGGATTGGGGATTGGGGATTGGGGATTGGGGATTGGGGATTGGGGATTGGGGATTGGGGATTGGGAAAGATGTGGTGGCTTGAACCTGATGTCAAGCACCACACCTCCTAAATTCTTCTCAATCCGCAATCCGAAATCATTTTGAATTTTTCCTTTTGAATTTTGAATTGAACCTTGGATTTCTCTTTCAACTCAATTTATCGTCACGGACTTGCTCGCGTGGCTGTTGCCGTACCGCACGTTCGCGTTGCCGATCCGCACTACAACACTGAGCGGACAGTCGAGCTTGCCCGGAAGGCTTCTGATGAGGATGCTGTGTTATGCCTCTTCCCTGAGCTTGGGCTGAGTGCTTACACGAACGACGACCTCTTCCACCAAGATGCGCTCTTGGACGCATCGCGGGAAGGAATTGCTGCCGTTGTAGATGAGAGCCGAAACCTGCGTCCAGTAATCATTGTTGGTGCTCCACTCAGATTTGATGGGAAGCTCTTCAACTGCGCCATAGCAATTCACAACGGAGAGATTCTCGGTATCACACCGAAGCTCTACCTTCCGAACTATCGTGAGTTCTACGAGAAACGGCAGTTTGTCTCGGGAAGAAATCGAACGCACAACGTTGTCTCCCTCCTCGGTCAATCAGTTCCGTTCGGACACGACATTCTCTACGAAGCGGAGAATCTTCCCGGCTTTGTGGTTCACACAGAAATCTGTGAAGACCTCTGGTCACCAATTCCTCCGAGCACGTATGGAGCGTTAGCCGGTGGGACGATTCTCTGCAACCTATCGGCAAGCAACAGCACGATTGGGAAGGCAGACTACCGCCGCGATCTCTGCGCTGCTCAGTCTGGAAAGATGATTGCCGCCTACCTCTACACTGCAGCCGGTCCAGGTGAGTCCACCACAGACTTAGCTTGGGATGGACACGCGATGATTTACGAGAACGACGAGTTGTTGGCCGAGTCGGAACGCTTTGCCGAGGAGGAGCAGATCATCTACGCAGATGTTGACCTTGAGCGGTTGGCACAAGATCGGATGCGGCTGACCAGTTTCAACGATGCAGTTGGAGATTACCGAAAAGAAATTGAGGGAATGCGGCGGGTCAGCTTCCGACTCGACCTTCGCGAAGGAGAGACCGAGTTGCGTCGTGAGATCGACCGATTCCCCTACGTACCGAACGACCCGACAACGCGAGCCGACCGCTGTTTCGACGCCTACCACATTCAAGTGCAAGGCTTGACAACGCGGATGCGGGCAGCCCGGATCGAGAAGATCATCATTGGAATCTCCGGCGGACTCGACTCTACACAAGCGTTGATTGTTGCGGCAAAAGCGGTAGACCGATTGAATCTCCCCAGAACAAACATCTTAGCCTACACTCTCCCCGGCTTTGCCACCTCGCAGAAGACACTGGCCAACGCCCGCGCTCTGATGAAGGCACTCGGGGTTACTGCCGAGGAGATCGACATCCGTCCTGCAAGCGAGCAGATGCTCCGGGACATCAACCACCCCTTTGTCGAAGGGAAACCTGAGTTCGACATCACCTTCGAGAACGTGCAGGCTGGAGCGCGCACCTCCCTCCTCTTCAGACTGGCCAACTACCACAACGGAATGGTGCTGGGAACCGGCGACCTTTCGGAACTTGCGCTCGGCTGGACAACGTATGGCGTGGGAGACCACATGTCCCACTACAACGTCAACGCATCTGTTCCGAAAACTCTAATTCAGTACATGATTGGTTGGATCATCGACTCCGGCGAGTTCGGCGAAGAGACGAACCAGACGTTGCAATCAATTTTGGAGACAGAGATCTCTCCAGAACTGATTCCGGGAGGTGACGACGATGGGAAACCTTCGCAGCGAACAGAGGAGAAGATTGGCCCCTACGAACTACAAGATTTCAACCTCTACTATATCTCCCGCTATGGCTTCCGTCCGAGCAAAGTCGCCTGGCTTGCCTGGAATGCGTGGAAGGAGAAGAGCAAAGGTGAGTGGCCAACAAACGTGACCGAAGAGAAGCGAAACGAGTACGACCTGACAACGGTAAAGCGTTGGCTTGAAGTATTTATCTGGCGCTTCTTTGCCATCAGCCAATTCAAACGTTCGGCAGTGCCAAACGGACCGAAGGTTGGTTCTGGCGGCTCACTCTCCCCACGTGGCGACTGGCGTGCTCCGAGCGACGGAAGCGCCGAGATTTGGCTACGTGAGTTGCGGGAGAACGTGCCAGACTAAACTCATAGGTAGAAATCGTCGGCTCACTCCCGAGGTTCGGTTACTTTCAAATCTTGCGTGGGTCTTTGAACGGCAGCAGTGGGTAGAGAACAGAACACTTTTGAATAGATGGCCGACTATGAAAATCCTTTGGACAACAACGCTCGGTAGCCTGCTACTCCTCCTCTTCACTGGGTGTGATTCTACCTACGAGCACGTTTTCATAGTTGAGAATGGGTTGAGCGAGCCGATCACTGTAGAATATATGACCTTAGAAATCCCTCGTGACTCACTTTACGTCCGCACGATTGAAGCACACCAGAAGGATACCATCGCCCGAAAGAACGCTGTCCGTGGGAGGAACGAAGACGCTCCCGACACCTACGCATCATTTGATGAGATGACCTACTTCCCACTCCTTCGTGTGCGAAACATGGCTGGAGATACAAGTAGCACGCCATTTCGAGAGAGAACTGAGTGGACGTATACGCTAATCGAGCAAGATCTGGGCCAGTACGATCTCTACGTCGACACATCAGACTTTTAAGAGTAGAATAGAAGAGAATTACCACAAAGGACACCAAGAAGCACCAAGGGACGCAACTATCTTTCAATCATAATTCACTATTGATTCAATTGGCGAGAACACCATGAACGGGCGAATCATCTCTTCGATCCTTTTTCTCTTCCTTCACATCCACTGCACTGCCACTCCATCTGACAGTCTCAGTACCTACGACTCTCTACTTGTTCGCCTCGACACAATCCGCACCATTCACGCACGCAATTACAAGGCAGTCAACAAGAGTAAACAGGATAGCATTCTCGACGAAGCACGAAAGGCATTCACGGCATCTGTGGTTGACAGTATTGCCCCTCACTGGATGGGAACCATATGGGACTTCAACGGAACAACGGAGAAGCCGAGAAAAGGGATGATCGCCTGTGGCTACTTCGTCTCAACACTTTTGCGAGATGCTGGCCTGAAAGTAGAGCGAGTAAAGATGGCACAGCAAGCTTCCGAGAAAATTGTGAAGGCACTGGCAACGAAGAACGAGATCAAACGCTTTCGGAACACAGATTTTACCAAGTTCATCGACACAATAGCTGCGTGGGGAGCCGGACTCTACGTTGTTGGACTCGACTACCACGTCGGCTTCCTCTACCACGACGGTGAGGGGGTCTGGTTCATCCACTCCTCGTTCATCGCCCCCAAATGTGTTGTGCGAGAAGTAGCTGAAAAATCACTCATCCTCGCCTCATCGAAGTACAGAGTCGTTGGAAAGATATCGGCGAACGATGGACTGATAAAGAAGTGGTTGCGGGGGGAGAGTGTGAGGGTGGGGTAAAGGGTTGTTGAGGAGGTATTACTCTACTCAGATTCGAGAAGCATCTTTTTCAAGCAAGATTAGGAGTCAGCAGATCGATTCCTCCCTGCCAAAAAATCCAAGACATTATAGACCCCGAAAAAAGGCAATCCTCCCTCTAAACGTAGAAGGGTCTCATTATCTTCTCTACCTCTTATTTTTAACAGGCTAAACTTATCTTTCCTTACACCAACTCTACGTTCCTCTTCCAGAGCAAAAGCAACGTTTTCTAACTCGTCGACTCCCATATCAACATCACCAAAGTCGCAATGAGCATAGATTCTTTTGTTGCTCAGCAAAAACCATTCCTCCTCGCTTTTATAGTATACAATGACACCTACTTCATCACTTTCAAGATGAACTGGAAGCGCTTTTTTGAGGAAATCGTTGCCCGAGATAGTCTTCGTAAAGTTGCCCTCTCTTCCCTTCCTCTTAAATAGAGCCACTAATGTTGATGGGATAAGCTCTTGCATAATCAACAATCCAATTGATGTCTTTTAGAGGATGATACTATCACAGGGATATTTCTATGACAGAGAATACTATAGGCATCGCAATCAGGTTGAGCGGTTGTTCGGTCGTTTGATGTAATCGCAGCGCGTCATCACGCGCTATGAGAACAATGCTCGCAATTTCTTCTCTTTTATTAGCATTGCTGCTTTCTTTGAGTTCTTTTGATTGTCAGCACTCTCTAGCTAACGCGTTGTCAACACATATCTGATCAAAATATAGAGACTCTCCTTCCTGAAGTTACACCTCATCTAAAGATATATATATCATCCTTAATCGAACCAATGTCCGATCATAAGATTACCATCAGAGTACTCGCGAAAGAAGCGATAATCTCCATTAATGAAGAGGAACGTCATTTGATCAAAATCAGAGACTACTATGGCATTCGCTTTTTCAAGGATTGACGCATTCCTGTCGAATGTAATTACCATGCTATCATCGATATTTCTTATGATGACCCTATCGTTCTCTTCACAAATAGAATCAACACAATACAAATTATCGTATGGTCGCCCAAACCACCCGTCAGGTAGTTTTATATGAACAGCGCTGTTTTTAGCGAACCATTCTCTAAGTTTTTCAATTGAAAATTTTATCACCTCAATCACCTACACATTTAGGCACCTCTAACGATGCGATATAATTCACAACTACTCCTCAATAGATCTATTCCACCAATCAACGCACAACAACCAACGGCATCCACGAACCAACTGTTTTATGCCCCGAAACCGAGCGAAAGTGAACCCGACAAAAATAGCCTCCCCCCACAAGGTCACCTGTTTGCAAGGGGATATCGACACTCCCCCCCTCCACTGAGAACTGCGTGGCTCTAACTACTTCTCCCCTTGTGTTGAGAATCTCAACTTGTAGTTCCCCAGATTCTTCCACTCTGCATTGCAAGGTTGCAACGGAACCATCAACTGGATTTGGAACGATGGTAGCTTCAAATTGGGCTGTTGGTTCATCAGTCTCCTCAACTGAACTGATTTCTCCCCTGCCGTGCCAGCAGATTGTTGTGTTATCCTCGGCACTGGTGATGATATATTTCCCGTCCGAAGTTGTCGAGACTGATTGTTGTGCTGCTGGCCAAGAACTGTATGTGTAGTCATTCAGACCTGTGGCAAGACTCCACGTTCTGACTGTTGAGTCTTCCCCTGCTGAGACAAGAAATTGATCGTGGCGAGTGAAGGAGAGATCGTTGATGCTCCCCCGATGTCCGTTGAGGGAAGTGAGCAATTCCCCAGTCAGTACGTTGTAGATTTCTATCCCTCCATCAGTATATCCAACGGCAATTAGCTCACTCGTTTTTGAAAACTCAACGACGTTTGGGACTCCACTCAGGGGAATGGTTTTTACGACGGCAACCTCTCTGCAATCCCAGATATTCACCTCTTCACGAACCTTGTTCCAAGCTGCGAAGTGATACCCATCGTAGGCAAACCTTGCTCTATAAAAACCGGGAATTAACACCTTCCGTTTGTCAAACGAAGAGTCTGCGAAGTGAAGGTATCCCTCAACAATAACGTATCGTCCATCTGGTGAAACGTCGGAAGGGTACGGAGGGTAGTCATAGTGATCCCATACCACCCAATTTTTATATGGCCCAGAGACTGTCATTGTGCCACTCAAACCAGACTCAAATGTTTCATCACCATACACTGCGGTGACTCCATTCCGTGAATAGTGTCGATAATGTTCTTCGGCTGCCACGTAGGTTGGCGAGAGAAGTTTTCCGGTGGCTACTGAGACGACACCGTAGCTTGAAACAACTACTGTGCTATCACTTGGGAGAACATATCCTGCTCCACCTGCCTCACTTGGGTATTCGACAACTCCGGGTTTGCGAAAATCATAGAGAAGAAGTTGATAACCTGCTGTCGCATAGGTATAGTTGCGATAGACATTCATCAACACACGCTTCCCATCGGACGAGAAGTCCAAACGGACTGCATCGTCCACCTCAATGATATATACTGAAGAGGGTATTGGTCCTTTCAAAGAAAAAAGGCCGAAGTCTATCTCCTCTCGATAATCAGCTTTTATATCATGCAAGATTCCCCCCTTATATCCATCGAAATAGAGAAGACTATCTCCTGAATAAGAGATGCAGACTGAGTATCCCCACGATTGGTGTGGCAGAGCATACTCTGAATAGAGTGTGTCCATTGTCTCGACATTGATTACTGAGAGTGAAGACCCAGTATAGACCACAACTGAGGATGAACCAGCAGAGGCAGAAAACCGAGTCCTGTGGGGGTCGATTTTGTAAGCCACCGGTAGTAGTTCTTTCGTATTAAGGTTCCACCCCCTCAATCTGTCAGTGCTGTCAATAAAGAGAAGCGTGGAGTTGTTGTTCATCACACGGAAAGAACGAAGCTGTGAAATTGGCAGCGACCAAGTTGTGATGAGAGTTCGAGATAGAGGGTCTATTTCGTGCACAGTACCGGAGCTGTGTATGGCGAGCATCTTTCGATCTTCAATCGAAATCAATGCAGATAGATCAGATTCTCCAAGTTGCAGGGAAGTGGCAAGCTTCTTTTGAGGGAGATCAATGAAGTAAAGCATGTCACCTGCGCCGACTACGACAACGTTACTGTTGCGACTAAAGCTAATTGTGGGTGTGTCGGCAATGGGAAGCGTGAGGGTGAAGAGCTGTTGAGAGAAGCCATCTTCCCAGACCATAAACTCCCCCGAAGCATTGACTGCTGCCACATACCTACCATCTTCAGATTGAGCGGGGACAACAGGATAGACAATGTTCTTTCCCTTCACCCAGTTAATGTCACTCGACAACTGTGCAGTGAGCGAAGCAGCTGAAAAGAGAAGGAAGAGAATAGTAGAAAGAAGCGCGCGGTGTGCCATTGTGAACACTCCGTTGGTTTTGATGATGATTGTGGGTAATACAATGAGTGCTAATGTAGGGAAAAACCGGAAATGGTAAGGGAGGATACACTCTAAACTTTACTTCGTCCACACTCCGGGCATGGACTCAGTTGCCTGCAATCAAGGAAAGGAGAAGAGTGCTGCAGAAGCTCTTCTAAGCTGATCTCAACTTCTATTACCACCCGACTTAAGTCGGGTGGAAGTGACGAGCAAGCCGGTCAAGAAACGGCTTGAAGCCGTTTGCCTTTCCGCTGATGCTTATAACACCCCGATGAATCGGGGTGTTAATTCGAGTTCAGTCTTCGCAACCGTTTGCACATGATCTGATTGCCATTAAAGTAAACTCGACTTCTCACCCTTCCTCCTTCCCCCCCTCTCTCCCTACAATCATTTCGGCAAAGGCGCAGAGGAGGGCGAGGGCTAAGAAGTAGCGCCAGAGTTCGAGGCCGAGGCGTGACTGGAAGACGACGTCGGAGATATCTGCTCCTGCATCTAAAATTGCGAGGTTGTCTGGGTTATCCATTCGGGGAGCGAGAAGGTCGCGCAAGGTTTCGTCGCTCGACGGGGCAAGGTCGCTCTCGCGGCCATCCATGTTTGCTGCGAAGCGAGCAACCTCCTTTCCCCCACTCAACACGCGGTAGATTCCCGGCTCGGTCAACTTGTCGACAGCGATTGAGACACCGGAGGTGTAGGGACGAACCGGAACGAAAATGTCCTGACCCGATGGTGGAATTACCTGCACTTGCTCAGTAGTCACGTCGTTCGAAGGGAGTGTCAGGAAGGCATCTTCGCCGACGAGAAACTGCTGGTACTCTTCGCCACTTGCCCCAACGTAGAGCATGGAGCGGATGGCTATCGGAACGAAGATTGTTCGGCGAGGAAGATCGCTCCACTCACCAGAAGGAGGAACGGCAATGTAGATTACCCTGCCACGACCACGACGGACTTCCGTCATGAAAGGCATTCCATTGGTCATCGTGACAATCGGATCGCCACCACCCGGCGGAAGTGCCTGCGTTATCAGTGGTGACTCAACCCGACCAGCGGTTTCGGCTCGGTCGAAGACACCGGCAAAGAGTGGATGCCCCTTCTCGAAGCTGCTGAATTCAAGTGGTGCTGTTTCTCCCGACCGTTCCACAAGTCCTGAAAGTGGCAGACCAATAGCCGCGCCAAGTGTAGAGTTGAACTCTGTATTGCTCATTGAAGGTCCTCCCCAGATCACAAGCCCTCCCCCGTTCTCAACGTAGTCAGAGAGTCGCTTCGCCATGCTTCCGCTGATGCCAGAGACATCGGCTAACGCGATGGCGGAGAAGTTGCCAAGGTCGACCGTTGAGAGAGCCGATGCCGCGAAGGTCTGCGTCCGGAAGAGTCCGGGTAGGGCAAGTGTTAACTCGAGTAGCCGGGCACTCTGTCCAGAGGCGACAACGGCAACGCGGGAGCCGTCAACAACGCGGAAGGCAAAGTATCGCCGGTTATCTTCTTCCAGATCATCCCCCTCCACCTGCACATATCCTCCAAGGAATCCCCCTCGCTTCGGCGGAGCTGAAAGCTCTACCGCCACTGACTCACCCGGTTCTAACGAGACGGTGGTTTGCGCTTCGCGCGTCTCCTCGATGTAGAAGGACACCGTTGCTTCTTCAACTGCTTGATCGCCGTAGTTGTGTACCCAAGCTCGAACGTCGAGCGGCTTGTCAGCTTCGAAGATTGCCGTCAGGACTTCAAGCGAGTCTACACTCAGATTCAACGGGATGTCTTCGTCCTCACCAATTGGTAGAACTCGAAGCCGGACGTCGCGATCTATGGCGAAGGAAGCACCTGTAAAGCCTTCGTTGTTGATACTCTGTCGGTCGGTGATGATGTAGATTTCACGGTTAACGTTCGGGGCAGACTCCAAGAGCTGCAAGGCGACAGGAATGGCGTCGGCATAGCGTGCAGAGCCGTAACCTGTCTCCAGATCGAGTGCTTCGCGGATCAATCCCTCACGGTTGCGGGAAGTGCCCCGCTCCAAGGCAAGTCCGGGATTTGTTAAGGGGACAATGGCTGCCTCATCCCCCTCTTCCAACATCTCCAGCAGCTTCACCGCCGCATCTTTCGCCTGCTTTAACCGTCCGCCACGATCATCCCGAACGTTCATCGACATTGAGTTGTCGACAATGATTATTGCTGTGGCAGTGGCTCGCGCACCGGGGAGACCAGAAGTTCCGCGTAGGACAGGGCGGGCAAAGGCGAGGACGGCAAAAATTATCAGCAAGGTTCGAAGGATCAACAGGAGTATCTGCTTCAGCTTCAGTCGCCGCACTTTTGTCTTCTGCAACTCTTTCAGAAACCGGAGTGATGAGAACTCAACACGCCGAACCTTTCTCAAATTGAGCAGGTGAAGAAGAAATGGTATACTTGCCGCCGCCAGAGCGACTAACACAATGGGATTGAGAAATGACACAGAATCAATGAAAAATTCAAAAGTGAAAATTCAAAATTCAAAAATAACTCGGACAATTTTTGAATTTCTGTTCTCTTACGAGTGACGACCCTACTACGACTCGACGCTTCAACTATTTTTCGATGTGAAGTTATAAATAGCTTTTGCTTGAACACGAATCGACCAACATACAGATTCATCTTCGCTCACCCCTAACGTTATCCCCATCTTTTTTTGAATTTTTACCTTTGAATTTTGAATTGACCCAAGCATCCTGACGAAACCATGAAGCAACCAACATCCATATCCCCCTTCTGCTCATCCCCACACTCCCCTCATCTCTTTTTGAATTTTGAACTTTTAATTTTGAATTGATCCAATGCGCTTGTTTCTGATAGATGGCATGGCCGTCCTCTTTCGCGGGTACTTTGCACTTCTGAATGCCGGACTTCGCTCACGCGAGGGGGAACCGACCGGGGCAACGTTTGCCTTTATTTCTACGCTTGAACGGTTGCTGGAGCAGGAGAAGCCAGACTTGCTTGCTGTGGCCTGGGATAGTGCCGAGCCGACTTTCAGGCACGATCAGTTTGAGGATTACAAGGCAAACCGTGCGGCATTTCCTGAGGAGATGATTCCACAGTTGAAGCGTGTGAAGGAGGTGATCGAATACTATCACATCCCCTCTCTACAACTCCCCGGCTACGAAGCAGACGACATTATCGGAACTGTTGCACGGCGTGCTGAGGCAAAGGGACACGAAGTTTTCTGTGTGACGCCGGATAAAGATTTCATGCAGCTTGTGAGCGACAAGATAAAAGTCTACCGACCAACAAAGCCGGGGCAGCCACTCGACATTGTCGACATTGAAGGGGTGAAAGAGAAGTTCGGCGTGGCTCCAGAGCATGTGATAGATGTGTTGGCATTGATGGGAGACTCATCGGACAATGTGCCGGGTGTGAAAGGGATTGGAGAGAAGACTGCAATACCACTCATCCAACAGTTCGGCTCGTTGGAGGGTCTCTACGAACGGATAGAAGAGGTGGAGAAGAAAGGAGTAAAGACGAAGCTCGAGAACGATAGAGAGAATGCCTTCCTATCGAAGGAGTTGGTGACAATCCACACAGAAGTTCCCCTCGACGTTCCGTTTGAGTCTCTGACACTCGACCCACCCGATGTGCCGCAGTTAATTCGCTCGTTCGATCTTCTCGGATTTAAGTCGCTGATAAAACGATATGCTCCCGACGGCGAGGAAGCAATTCTTTCCCCTCTTCCCCCAACAACTCCTCCCCCATCTGAAGAACCCACGACGGGAACTCAGGAGAGCAACGGAGAAGGAACCGAAGAGAGAACTGCTGTTGAAGAAGATGGCCGCCTCTCTTTCGATTTCTCCTACCAAAAGCTCCAGACGATTGCCGACACCGAGCACGAGTATGTACTGGTACACGACATTGAGATGCTCGATGAGTTGCTAAAAGAGTTGAACGGAGCTGAGTGGGTGGCGTTCGATTTAGAGACCGATTCAACAGACGAACATCATGCCCGCATTGTCGGTCTATCATTTTCAAACGAGGCAAAGAAGGGGTATTACGTTCCGATAGAGGTCGAGGAGATACGGAAGGAGAATAGTGCGGCTGAAGGGATGCTGTTTGATAGTGGAGAAGATGAACGTCCTCTGTTAAAGAGCGACGGGTTGCCTTTGAACCCAGTGATAGACCGAGTGCGACCTCTGCTTGAGAACCCAGCGGTGAAGAAGATCGGACAGAATGCAAAGTTCGACATGCTGATTCTCCGCCGCCATAACGTCAGGGTCTCCCCTCTCGGCTTCGACACGATGTTAGCTGCCTACGTTATCGACTCTTCAGGGGCGGTTGGTATGGATGCGCTGGCTGAGCGATACTTGAACTATCGGCCTGTTTCGATCACCGAACTGATTGGGGCGAAGGGGAAAGATCAGAGGACGATGATCTCCGTACCAGTAGAGCAGGCCGCCGACTATGCCTGCGAAGATGCCGACATCACATTCCAACTGAAAGGGAAGCTCACCGAAGCACTTGCAAAAGAAGAGTTGACCGAAGTTGCGGAGAAGTACGAGTTCCCGCTGGTTCCGGTTCTTACCGAAATGGAGTATACCGGCATCAAAGTCGACACCGAAGCACTCGGAGAAATATCTGAGATGCTCGGGGAGACGATGGAGAGTTTAGAGTCAGAGATTTACGAGCTTGCCGGACATCCCTTCACGATCAACTCACCAAAGCAGCTTCAAGAAGTCCTCTTCACCGAGCAGAAGCTGCCAACGAAGAAGAAGACGAAGACTGGATATAGCACCGATCAGTTTGTGTTGGAGGAGCTTGCATCGCTCCACCCTCTCCCAGAAAAGATCCTCGAGTATCGGCAGGCTGCGAAGCTGAAGAGCACCTACGTTGACGCACTTCCAGCACTGATAAACCCACGCACCGGACGTATCCACACGAGCTACAATCAGGCGGTGACGGCGACAGGTCGACTTTCGTCGAACAACCCAAACTTGCAGAACATTCCGATCAGGAGTGAGACTGGACGGGAGATCAGGAAGGCGTTTGTGCCGGGGGTTGAGGATGGAGTTCTGGTTGCTGCCGACTACTCGCAGATCGAGTTGCGGATTATGGCACACATCTGCGGCGACCCAGCTTTAGTAGATGCCTTCGCAAACGACTTCGACATCCACACTGCCACGGCAATGAAGGTCTTCGGCG
This sequence comes from Kapaibacterium sp. (SeqCode), assembly GCA_050248595.1. GTDB lineage: Bacteria > Bacteroidota > Ignavibacteria > OLB7 > OLB7 > JAGWAZ01. The sequence goes on along the minus strand of JBFWSB010000044.1, from coordinate 312 downwards.
CAACTTCAGCCGACGAAGTAGAACCGAACATGCGGCGGAAGGCAAAGGAAGTGAACTTCGGCATCATGTACGGCATCGGTCCGGTTGGCCTTGCACGTCGACTGAAGATTCCGACTAACGAGGGGAAGGAGTTGATCGACGCATACTTCCGCGAGTATCCCGGTGTGCGCGATTATATCAACGGCATTCTCCAGCAACTTCGCGAGAATGGAACGGTTGCCACGCTCAGAGGTCGCCGCCGCTACTACGGCAACCCAGACAACTTGCGGAACCCACAGCGAGGAATGGCGGAGCGGGCGGCAATTAACATGC
>JBFWSB010000043.1:0-18415 GCA_050248595.1 Kapaibacterium sp. (SeqCode) | reverse complement strand
TGGGTTCGGTTCGGCTTTCGATCAGGGAAATCGACACGCGATTTAGAATAGTTGTCACCAGAGTTTCAGAAGATCAGTTTGAAGCAGTCTACGGTCGTTGTCCCCACCAAGATTTTCTGATAAAACCGCGAGAGTCAACCAACGATTACCTGATCTGTTCTGGGCACGACTCCCGCTTCCAATTTAATGGGACGCTGATTCCCGGCTTCGGTCCTGCCGAGGCGAGTCTGAAGCGATATACTACCTCATACGATGGTGACGCCACGGTTACGGTGGAGATCGATGAGTTGGCGAGTGTGAGTACATCAGAGAGTAGTAGTTCCTACATCACGCTCCATTCAACCGGGCCTCTCGAAAACCAAGTTGTCTTCAAGTTCGGAATCAGTCGTCCAGAACATCTCGTTCTCTCCCTCTGGTCGCTCGACGGAAAGGAGGTTCTTCGTCCTCTCGACGCATCACTGGAAGCTGGCTCTCACCACCTTCCTTGCGACCTCTCATCACTGGAGAGTGGACTCTACCTCTACCGACTGACAAGCTCTACAGCAATTATTGGTACAGGGAAAGTGGTGGTTACGAAGTAATCTCGCCCTTTTTTCTAAACGTTTCCATTCGATACGCCACGCCTTTCACTTGAGGGGCGTGGCATTCTTATTTTAGCTCGTTTCAACGTGTGGCAATCCACTCAAATCGGGAACATCTTCTCGTTGAGAAAGTCAAATCTCGACAGAATTTGATGGAACTACTTCAGACTAATGATTCTACATACACATAATTAACTACGTAAAGAAGATGCAGTACAAACACTATCCGAATCGACCGGGCGAGATGACTGCCGATTTCGTTCGAGAGGAATACAGAGGGCTGATCGACAGAGTCGACAGTGCCGAGAAGGCAGAGTCGGCTGAAGCCTGGCTTGCGTTGTACGAGGACTGGAACTCGTTTAAATCCTTTGTGGGGAGCGAAGGGAGCCGTCGCAGCCATGCCCTTTCAAAAGACATGAATAACGAAGAGGCAGAAGCGCGCGAGAAGTATTTCCGAGAGGAGATTTCGCCTGTTTTCGAGGAAGGAGAATCGCAACTTGTAGATGCTCTTCTGAGGAGCAAGCATAAAGAAGAAGTTGGGGCACGCTATGGCGATTATCTTCTACGGAGTTTGGCAACATCGGTGGATCCGCTCAATCCAGTTAACAGCTCCCTTCGCGTAAAAGTGAGCGAGTTAGTGAACAAGTACGATAAGATCATGGCTTCAGGTGAAGTCGAGATCAACGGGGAGACCGTTACACTTGCCGTTGCGCGGAGTATGCAGGGATCGGAGAAACAGGAGGTTCGGAAGGCCGCCTACACCGCATGGCGGGAGTGGTTGTTAGAGCAACGCGAGGAGATCTCCGGAATCTTCGACGAGATTGTGAAGCTCCGCCACCAGATGGCACTGAACCTCGGCTACGACAACTTCATTCCGCTCGGCTATCTTGGTATGGGGCGTACTGACTACAGCGTCGAGGAGGCTGCCCAGTTCCGCGCAAACATTCGGCGCTATGCTGTGCCCCTTGTGCAGAAGATTCACGAGATGCAAGCAAAAGAGCACGGAACAGAGACATTGAAGCCGTGGGATAGTGGTTTTACACCGTCACTCAACTTGCCGAGTGGTGTGGCTCCGATTGACACGCAAATTAAAAAGGCAGAGCGAGTCTTCGAGAAACTTTCGCCGGTTCTTGCATCCCACTTCAAGAGAATGCAGGAAGAGAATCTTATTGATCTTGAGAACCGCAAAGGAAAGCGTGCCGGAGCCTACTGCACATCGTTCCCAGATGAGGGGAGAGTCGCCATCCTCTGCAACTCAACCGGAGACGAAGATGACGTTCGCACGTTGATGCACGAGATGGGGCACGCCTTCCAAGGGTGGGAAAGCCAGCCGATTGAGGCAATCGACTTACAGTGGCCGACATCCGATGCCTGCGAGGTTCACTCGATGGGGATGGAGTATCTCAGCATGAAGCATATGGATGAGTTCTTCAACGATCACGACGCCACCAAGTTCCGCCGCAATCGTTGGAAGCAGGCCGTGACGCTGATCTGCTATATCGCCGTTGTCGACGAGTTCCAACACTGGGTCTACGAGAATCCAGCTGCAACGCCGGAAGAACGAGATATGGCCTGGAATCGTATCTCCGACACCTACCAACCTGGTTTCGACTACAGCGATAACCCAGAGTATCAGGCAGTGCGTTGGTATGCTCAAGGGCATATCTTCTGGATGCCCTTCTACTACATCGACTACGCAATTGCTGAGACCGGTGCAATGCAGCTTGGGCTGATCGACAAAGAGAATTCGCATCAGGCAATGGAGGTCTACCTCGATCTCTGTCGCATGGGTGGAACCAAGAGTGTTCTCGATATCTTCCGGTCGGCAGGTCTTCGCTCACCGTTTGAGCCGGAATTAATGTACGAGCTGATGCTCCACGCCGCTGAGGAACTTGGGATTGACGATTACGCAGCGGCTGCGTAATCATCAACCCTTAACTAACGTTTGATTCGTAGAGAGAACGCTTAGCAGAATATCTGCTAAGCGTTCTCTCTTTATGAATGAGAGCCACATCAGAGACATATCTCTCTAAATGAGGCAAATGAAAATGCAAAACTACAAGTCCCTTTGATGCTTCACTCTCGGCAGGCTGTGATACATCACTTGCGCAAAATGCTTGGTCACGTCTATCGAACAACTCTCTTCTCAAGTTGCTATCAATCCTCAAGGCACTCCCGAAGGGAGCACTGTTATGTGGCCGTGGGGAAATGCATCCCACGGATCAGTTTACTCTCTGATTTCTCGCCCCCTGAAGGGGCAGAATGTTCAATGCTTCGTTTTCCCGGGATTGTCATCCGGGTCACACAGCGGCTGCCCCTCCGGGAGAGCCAGCCTATTCGCTCCGCTCAGAAATTTTTCAGAGATTAATGTTTGAGGGGTATTTCCACAACTCGTTAGGAGGGATGTGTGTCATGCTCCATTAGCCTGCCTCTCGTGAGAAACCCTTTGATGGCATCCCAACTCTCTTCCGGTTTGCATTGCAGGAGTGCGTGGGGAGCGGCAATAGTTAGGAGACAAAGAGAATATCTACTTGTAGAGTCAGACTCCGCGCTCAGGTAGAACGCTTTTAGTGCACCTGCTGGTACAATCCTATCGTTCTCAGCCTGAAGATAACAGCAGGGGATTTCAACTCCTCGAAGAGAACTCCGCTCGTCAACTTGGGTCAGCGACACAATTCTCTGCCCCATTACGTGTGGCGAAAGCTTCGCGTTTGCTTCCTGAAATTGCTGAATTAGGTTGAGCGGACTCTTCTTCTCATAGAAGAAGAGTCGAACGATAGAGGTAATCTTTAAAGAATAGGAGAAGATGTTTGTAGGAAGAATGGAGGCAAGTCTCGTGAGAACTGGGTGAGGAGAAGTCAAAAATGTTGTGCAGAAGATTGCTGCGACATAGTTCCGCTTCCTCCGCTTTAGAAGCCGTGCAGCCACTGGGCCGCTGAAGGAGACACCCATCAAAATAATAGGACGAGTTCCTGGAATACGAGCTTCCGCATACTCAACTAAACTCTCCAAGTCAAGATAGTAGTTGGCTGGATAGCCAATCACTATCCCTTCCAATTCCCCCCGCATTCTCTCACAAAAGTGCTCGTATAGTTCAACACTTCCGTCAAGGCCGGGTAAGAGGATGAGGAGAGGATATTTCTTGTCTTCCATAGAAATTTTTATGATGGCAATGAAGATCGCTTTTCTATGCCTCGTTACAAAAAACGATTACTCTCTCTCTTGCAGATTTCTTGTAAGTCCGTATCCTTGTCGCCAATCTGTGCCACAGAACTGGTGGTGAGATGTAGGAATCAGAAAGAACAAGGTCAGAAAAAAATAGAGAACGTGAACTCTGTCGCCAACATACAGCTTCGTTCAATGCACAAATCAATGATGATGTGTATGATCTGCTGTATGTGCTCTCCATCCGGGGAATGCCGCGACGACCAGTCTTCTCTGTAGTTCAGATATAGCGTAGACTTTTCAGAACGCCTTTCCTCGGAAACACGGGGAAAGGCGTTTTGCGTTGTAGGAAGTTTATGCTGTTGACTTGCCATGAGCGGCAGAAAGAATACACGAAAAAAGAATCGCTATAACATCAATGATAATGAACGCGAGTAATCAAAATCTTTACGGACAACTTCGCTTGAGAGATCAAACACAAAACCTTGCTGGGATGATGTGCTTTGCTTCAATGTCCTGTATGTGCAACCACATACCGGGAAGGGGAGAGTACATTCATATCCGAACGTAGAGATCAAGAGAATACAAACGGACGATGTACAAAGCCTTCCCGGATTCGGGGAGGCTTTTTTTGTTGATACCAGAAGAGAACAGAACCAAGTACCACACAATCACAAAGGAGTTTGCTATGAGCAACGACTATCGCTACGAGACGCTGCAACTACATGCAGGACAGGAACCTGATCCGACAACTGGATCGCGTGCAGTTCCAATCTATCAGACAACATCCTACAGCTTCAATAGTGCCGAACATGGGGCGAACCTCTTCGCCTTAAAAGAGTTTGGGAACATCTACACCCGCATCATGAACCCCACAACCGATGTGTTCGAGAAGAGAATTGCCGCACTTGAAGGGGGCGTTGCTGCTCTGGCTACCTCGTCAGGACAAGCGGCGCAGTTCCTCGCCCTAACCAACATACTGGAGTCGGGGGATAATTTCCTGACAACCTCGTTCCTCTACGGAGGGAGCTATAACCAGTTTAAGGTTTCGTTTAAACGGCTTGGGATCGAGGCGCGCTTCGTTGAAGGAGATAGCCCAGAGCTGTTCGAGGAGAAGATCGACGAGCGGACGAAGGGGATTTACTTGGAGACAATCGGCAATCCAGGATTCAACATCCCAGACTTCGAGAAGATCGCAGCGATTGCAGAGCGGAACGGCATCCCATTAATTGTCGACAACACATTTGGTGCGGCAGGCTATCTCTTCAGGCCGATAGATTACGGTGCAAAAGTTGTCGTCGCCTCGGCCACGAAGTGGATCGGTGGACATGGCACAAGCATTGGCGGAGTAATTGTCGATGCAGGAAATTTCAACTGGGGGAACGGAAAATTTCCGCAGTTCACCGAGCCGGCGGAAGGTTATCACGGCCTGAACTTCTGGGAGATTTTCGGTGAGAGTGGTCCCTTCGGAAATATCGCCTTCGCCATTCGTGCCCGCGTTGAAGGTCTCCGCGACTACGGCCCATCGATCAGCCCATTCAACTCCTTCCTTCTGCTTCAAGGAATCGAAACCCTCTCCCTTCGCGTGCAACGCCACGTTGACAACGCTTTAGAACTTGCCAACTGGCTTGAAGCCCACCCCGCTGTTGCGTCGGTTAACTATCCCGGACTTTCGACCAGTCCCTACAATGACCTTGCAAGACGCTATCTGCGAAACGGCTTTGGAGGTGTGCTAACCTTCAAGATTAAGGGGGGATACGACAGCGCACTGAACTTCATCAACAATGTGAAGCTTGCCAGCCACTTGGCAAACGTTGGTGACGCGAAGACTCTCGTGATCCACCCTGCCTCAACAACTCACCAGCAGCTTACCGAAAGCGAGCAGGGTTCAGCGGGAGTTGCTCCCGACCAAATTCGGGTCTCCGTTGGGATTGAACATATCGAGGATATCAAGAGTGACTTTGCGGAGGCGTTCGCGCATATCGGGGATCAAGTAGTGAGTAGATAGCGAATAGTCAGTAACAGGCAGCCTTAAACAGTACTGAAGATCATCAATGTAAATCTGGAGAATAGAATCATGGCAGATATCAATTTTAAAGTTTTGGGAACTGGTCTGAATGCGACTGGTTTAGCAGGAAAAGTGCGGCAATTCACACTTCTCGTTGATGAGCCGGAAGAGCTTGGGGGGAAGGATGTTGCACCAAATCCCGTGGAGTATATCCTGCTCGGCTACGCAGGATGTTTGAACGTAGTGGTGAACCTAATAGCTGCGGAGAAGGGAATCACAGTCCACGACCTGCGGATCAATGTAGAAGGGGATATCAACCCCAATAGATTGTTCGGAGTTTCTGAAGAGGAGCGAGCTGGCTTTAAAGGGTTTACGGTCAACGTTACCGTAGACTCCGACGCAACTGCTGAGGAGATTGAAGCACTCTTTGCCGAGGTGGAGAGGCGGTGTCCGGTGAACGATACGCTGAAGAATCCTACGCCGATTGATCTCAACATCTTGAGGCCAGCCAATAAGGTCTCGCTGAACTGATGTGGGGAAACAACCATATCAAGCAAATCAAAGGGGTGAAGCAGTTGACTCTGGAGACTCCGTTCCAACTGGAGAGCGGGGTCTTTCTCCCCCGGCTTGAGCTTGCCTATCATATCCGGGGAAGGCTTTCACCTGAGCGGGACAACGTTGTGTGGATTTACCACGCTCTTACGGGAAACTCTGATCCTGCCGAGTGGTGGCCGGAGATTGTGGGGGATGGGTGTGTGATTGATCTGGAGAACTGGTGCGTTGTCTGCGCAAACATTCTCGGATCATGCTACGGTTCTTCCGGTCCAACTTCAATGAACCCTGAGACGGGAGAACCTTTCTATGCCTCTTTCCCAGAAGTGACGGTTCGGGACAGCGTTCGGGCGTTTGATCTTCTGCGCAAGCACCTCGGCATTGAACGGGTTGCTCTCGGGGTTGGCCCTTCGCTTGGCGGACAGCAAGCATTGGAGGCTGCGATCACCTATCCCGATCTCTTCCAACAACTACTTCTTATCGCAACCAACGCTCAACATTCGCCCTGGGGAATCGCTTGGAACGAGGCACAGCGGATGGCAATCGAGAGCGACCGAACGTGGAGAGATCCCTCTGCCAATGCCGGTGTTGCAGGGCTGAGCACAGCCCGAGCTATCGCAATGCTCTCCTACCGAAGCTATGAACTCTACGGTGGAACGCAGCGAGAGGAGGGTGATGCTCTCCCACGAGTTTTTCGAGCTGCATCCTATCAGCGATATCAGGGGAGAAAGTTAACGGAACGGTTTCACGCTCAATCGTACTGGCTTCTGAGCAAAGCAATGGATAGCCACAACGTAGGGCGAGGTCGAGGAGGTGTGGTGGCTGCGTTACAACAGGTTCGTGCGCAGACGATGGTGATCGGTATTGAGAACGATCTCCTCTTCCCAACCGAAGAACAACGCTTCCTTGCCGACACGATTTTGGGTGCGGAATTCCACGCTATCAACTCTACGTACGGGCACGATGGATTTCTAATTGAGTCAGAGCAAATCGGACGATTGATCGGAAATGTTCTGAAGAGAGTAAAGAGAACTAATACCATTCAAGAAAGAAGAATAGAAGAAGATGAGACTATCAACGAAACGTGTTAAGGTTGGACTGTTCGGACTTGGAACAGTCGGCAGAGGATTTTATGATCTGGTTCAAGAGTTGAGTGACCCTCCTATCCAGATAGAACGAATACGAGATGTTCGAGAGATTAACGATCCTGGTATTCCGCAAGAGTTATTGGCCCAATCGGCAGAAGAGATACTTGAGGATGGAGAGATTGAAATTGTAGTGGAAGTAATCGATGATGCAGATGCTGCACTTGAGATTGCCCGGGAGGCGTTAAAAAAAGGAAAGACCTTTGTGACGGCGAACAAAAAAATGGTGGCCACACACCTGTTGGAGCTTGTTGAGCTTGAGAGAGATTGGGGGGGAAGGCTCCTGTACGAAGCCTCGGTCTGCGGCAACATCCCGATTCTCAGAATCCTCGAAACATACTACCAAGATGTTCCGATCTCCGCGATCTACGGCATTTTCAATGGATCGACAAACTACATTCTCTCCCGCATGATGTACCGAGGGGAAGAACTAAAGGAAGCACTGATCGCAGCACAGGCACTCGGCTTTGCCGAACGTGATCCGAAACTTGACCTGAGTGGCGAAGATGCGCGAAACAAATTGGCCATTCTGATACGGCACGCTTTCGGAGAATATCTGTCACCAGTGGCAATTAGTCGAGAGGGGATTGAGCAAGTAACCTTAGAGTATGTAGAGAAGGGATTGAACCGAGGGGAACACCTCCGCCTTGTTGCTCGGGCCGAACGGATAGGAAGTCAAGTGAAGGGGAAGATTGAGCTTCAGTTTGTAGACTCCAGTAGTCCACTCTACAGAGTTGATTATGAAGAGAACGTTGTTGTCGTCGAAACCGAAGCCGGACTACGCCAGGTCTACCGTGGTCTCGGGGCCGGTGCTCGTCCAACAGGCGAAGCCGTCCTGGCTGACGTTATAGCATCGCTTCGAGGGGAGAGGTATCGGGAACTGAATGACCTTGTGACTGCGTAAAAGTAATGCCTTGGTGAACCTTGGTGTTCTTGGCCGTAAAAACGCTAAGGACACCAAGAAGCCACCAAGCGTTCCTTTCAAGTCCTACTCCTACTTACTACGAGTTTCTCTTCTCTATCTCCCCTCAACCCCCACGCCATCTTCAATTTGGTTTGATGGGTGGAGGATTACTTGGTCTCCCTCGTTCAGTCCTTCAACGACTTCTACCTCGAAGGCGTTGCGGTGGCCGATGGTGACTGTCCGCTTGCGGGCGATTCCATCTTCTACGACGAAGACTCCCCAGCTATCTCCGTCGCGGAAGAGTGCGCTGGATGGGACTTGCAGCACGTTGGCTCCCTCCCACGTGACAATCCGGGCGATCACCCGGTAGCCATCTCCGAGTTTGTCCGGGTATTCGCTGAACATGCCGACGATATTTACTCGCTGTTCCTCGATGCCGAGCGCACTGATTTTTGTGAATGCCGACGGCTCGATGTAGCGAACAATTCCCTCAAGCTGTTTGTCTCCTCCCCACCCGTCGATGAGAATCCGGTCGCCCGGCTCGATCTTTACCGCGTCGGTGGAGAGAACATCTACCACAATCTCTAAGCCTTTCGGGTTGCCGATGGCAATCAGTGGGGTGCCAGCCATCACTACACGCTCACTCTCTTCAAAAACTCTGAGAACGCTTCCGCTTGCAGGAGCCACAACGTTGATTCCGGCTGTGTTCGATCCGTAGGCTGCCCGACCCGACTTCGCCGCCTCTACTTGTTTTGCTGTTGACCGAACTGCATACTTTGCACTTTCAAGTTGGTCGGCTAACGTCTTCGCCGCAAGCTGTGCCCCCTCGTACTGTTGTTGTGGGATAGCTCCGGCATCGAGCAGGCTCTTCAGACGCTCTTCTTCTTTTCGAGCCTGTGTTAGCTGATTCTTTAAAGCTTCAACATTTGCTTCTGTACTTTGCTGCGAAGCTTCAATTGAACTGATCTGTGCCTCCAACTCCGAACGCTGTGCCGGGTTCATCTGGGCAGGGTAGATCGTCGTGATTGGTGCTCCTTCGCTCACTTGGTCTCCCTCCTTCAGTTCAATCCTCTTCACACGCCCTGAGACAGAGGCAGCAACTAAAAAGAGATCGCGCACTCGCGTTACACCTTCTACCTCCACGGCAACAACCATATTACTACGAGAGACGCTGGCAATATCCACCGGCACTGGCTTCGGCAGAAGACTGATGACAATTAGACCACCAACGATTAGTAGAGGAACAATCCAGCGTAAATACTTCATTGAGAGAATTCAAAGTGCAAAGTTCAAAATTCAAAAAGGGAGAGGGGAGAGAAAGAATTCAAAAGTAAAAATGCAAAATTCAAAAGAGAGAAGGAGAATCGTTGCTCCCGACATGACAGATCCTCTTCGCTCTCCCCAATTTTTAATTTTGCCTTTTGAATTGTTAATTCTCTCCTCTACTCTCTGGTCTTCAATACTTCAATCAAGTCGAGGTGGAAGATGCGGCGGCGGACGAGAAAGCCACTTATCAAGGCTGCCCCGAGGGTGACGAGTGTTGCGAAGGCAATCGTTTTTGCACTCATCACCAGCGGGAAACGAAACAGGTCCGACTCGAATCCTTTTACCAGTCCTAACAGCATCAACCACCCGAGACCGTAGCCGAGGGGGAGGGCGAGAAGGGTCAGAACAGCCTGTTCTCCAAGTAAGTAGAAGGTCACTTCGCCTTTGCGAAAGCCGAGGACGCGAAGGCTTGCCAACTCACGTCCTCGCTCGGAGAGGGAGATGCGGGCACTGTTATAGAGGACGCCGATGGCGATGACGCAGGCGAAGAAGATCATCACGATGCGGGAGATATTCTGGCTCTGTGCCACAGTCTCGTTAAAGCTGTTGAGCGCAGCGCGGCGGAATGTTGCTCCGGAGATAGCCGGAGTTCTCTTCACTGCCTCGTTGAATTCATCCTCCATTTTCTGGTCTACTCTCAGGTAGGCTCCACTAATACTCCCCCCCTCTTCCAGAATATTCTGAAGCTCACCTGCATCTACGTACGCGTTGAGTCCTACGAACTCTTCGATAAACCGACTGACCACCATTTGGCGGACTTTCTGGTTCCCCTCGAGAATCTCTACTCGTACGGTATCTCCCGGCATTGCACCAATCGCTTCTCCAAGCTGGCGAGTTACCATCATGCCGGTGATCGGAACATCTTGCACCTTCCCATCCATATCCATAATGCGTCGCAGTTCTCCCCCCGGCTCTACACCACTGATTCCTACCCGCTTGCTCCTGTGTCCGAAGGAGAGAGTAGCCGGCACTGCTCTGAACGGCTCAGCGTAGAGGACGCCGGGAAGGGCGAGTAGATCGTATCGAGCGCGTGAAGGTCGCGGGTTTGTGAAGACAACAGTGGCATCCTCACGCTGCGCTCCCTCGAACTGGAAGTTTGTGAGTACGTCGATTGCGTCGGCGGAGTAACGCCCAACAATTAGGATGGCGACCGAGAGTGCGATACCGAAGGTGGAGAGGAGTGCCTTCATTGGATTGCGTTCTAAGCTCCGCAAAATCATGCGGGAGCTTGTGGAGAGAAGTTTCTGGAAACCGATCCGCTCTATGAAACCTGGCTTGAAGCGGGCTGGTGCTTCCGGGCGCATTGCCTCGGCGGGGGGAAGTTTGATTGCACTCCGAACTGCGGAGATTGCGCCAATGAGAGCAGAGCCACCACTGATGAGTACCGCAACGCTGAGTGAACCAGCCCCGGCTACGTAGCGGATCAGCGGGAATCGGTAGAACTGTGCGTAGACTTCTGTCATCGCCGAGCCTGCCCACATGCCGAGCAGAACGCCCGTAATCCCCCCAACGATAACGGCTACCATCGCCATGCCGAGATAGTGAAGTCCGATGGAAAGGTTCGAGTAGCCGAATGCCTTCAACACAGCAACTTGATCTCGTTGCGTTCTCACTAAGCGAGAGAGAACGATGTGGAGAAGAAATGCTGCAACGCCGAGGAAGATGATTGGAACGGCTGTCCCAGACGTTTGAAGCTGCTGAAGTTCACTGCTGAGAAAGACGTGGGAAGTCTGATCCTTTCGTCCGTACGCACCAATTCCCCCGTAGGGTTTCAGGCGTTCATCTACTTGCGCGATTACTTCTGCTTCGTCTGCTCCGTGGGCGAGCGTGATAGAGAGGTCGTTGAAGGCTCCCCGCATATCGAAGGCTCCGGCAAGTGTTTCCCGATTTGTCCAGAGAACACCGAAGCGGCGGTTGTCTGGAAGCATTGCTGCAGAGCCGATCTCGTAAACGTACTCCGGAGAGAGAGCAATGCCGACAACGGCGAACTCCTGCCACGCACCATTAATCACCGCGCCAATTTTCATTCCAACCTGAAGGTTGTTTGCCGTCGCAAATGCTTCGCTTACCAGAATCTCGTCGTTCCTTCCCGGCTCGAAGTATCGTCCCTCCCGAATGAAGAGATCGTTCAACACCGGCTGCCGACGTTCTGGCATTGAGACCATGAGTCCAGTGGCTGGCTCGTTCAGTCCGGGAACATCGAGCGTCACGCCGACAACAATCCGAGTGTCGAGCGAGGCAACTCCCGGTATCTGCCTGATCTGTTCTGTAAGACCTTCCGGTGCTCGCTTCACGTTGGTGAAGATGTCGGCAAAGCGGTACTCGTTGTAGTAGGTCTGCTGTGTTGTCAGAAGCGAGTTGTAGGCACTCCGCATCGTCACGAAGCTGGCCACGCCACACATTACTACCATTGCAGCCGCGACCAACTGCCCACGCAGGTGGTACACGTCGCGAAGCAGTTTGTGGTTGAGTGCGGTCATGGTTGATCCAATGGTTTTGGGGGTGTTGGATATTTACGTTGGGAGATGGCGTATGTTGGGACATGGCGCGCCATGTCCCAACGTAAATATCTCACCACTCCAACTCTGCTGGGGATGCTTTTGTTTCGTTATGCTCAACTTCTACAATCTTTCCACTCCGCATTCTAATCACCCGGTCGGCCATGTCGGCGATGGAACTGTTGTGGGTGATTACTGCCGTGGTTGTTCCCAACTCCCGGTTTACCCGTTCGAGAACTTCCAATACTAAAACACCTGTCTTGAAGTCGAGCGCGCCGGTCGGCTCATCGCAGAGGAGAACGTCGGGTCGTTTTGCGACAGCCCGGGCGATGGCAACCCGCTGTTGTTCGCCGCCGGAAAGCTGTGCCGGGAAGTGATCGATCCGCTCTTGAAGTCCAACCATAGCGAGAGCTTCGGCGGCATCCATCGGGTTTACCGCAACGTCGGTCACAAGCCGGACGTTCTCACGGGCAGTAAGACTCGGAATTAGGTTGTAGAACTGGAAGACGAAGCCGACATGCTCGCGCCGGAAGCGAGTCAACTCACTGTCGTCGGCGTCGTGGAGCGTGTGATCGCGGTAGCGGACTGTTCCGGTGGTTGGCGTGTCGAGGCCACCCAAGATGTTCAGCAACGTGGACTTCCCACTACCGGACGCACCGAGGATTACCGAGAGTTCCCCCTCGTAGAGATCGAGGTCGATATCCTGCAGCGCACGTACCTCTACCTCTCCCATCTGGTAGACTTTCGAGACATCTCGCACGCTGAAAACCGGAGTCGGCTGATTGATGGCTTCTTCTAAGTTCATGGCTCTTTATGTTGAGGAGTAAAACTATCATTTTCTTTCAGTCTTTCGAGTTTATGGAGTAAGGAGTTAGGAGTGGAGAGAAAAATTCATCCCTTAAGTAATAGAAACTTCACATGTCTCTTGTTGGCAAATAGAATCAAATCATTGATCTTGTTGGCTTATATTGTTCCCGATAGAATCAAATGATTGATCTTATTGGCGACTTTTGTACATATCAATAACCTATTTATATCGATAAAACATGCTTGAGATAACAGAACAGGAAATACAGGATCGGCTTGCCTTCGACAATCCGTGGTGGGAATCAGGTGAAGGAATTCAACCGATCTATGCGAAATATCCGAGGCGACTCTACTTCGAGCCCTTTCGTCTTCTCGTTGCAGATTCTTCTGTGAACAGAGCGGTGATCCTTCTTGGACCAAGACGTGTTGGCAAAACAGTAATGGTCTACCATACCATTCAGAGTTTACTCGATCAAGATATTCGAGGAGATCAAATTCTCTATCTCTCTCTGGAGACTCCTCTCTACACAGGCATCTCGCTTGAGAAGATTGTGTTGATGTTTAGGAATCGGTTTGCTCACAGTCGGGATGCCCATCTTTTCATCTTCTTCGATGAAGTACAGTACTTGAAAGAGTGGGAAGTTCACCTAAAGTCGTTAGTTGATTCCTATCCTTCCATTCGATTCGTTGCAACAGGTTCGGCAGCGGCAGCACTTAAAGTGAAGAGCAGAGAGTCAGGAGCCGGACGGTTCACAGACTTTCTGCTCCCACCATTGTCGTTTGCAGAGTATCTAATCTTCACTGGGCAGGAAACGGATTTGATTCTTCCCGATAGTCAATTCCCACTGGTCTATGGAACTACTGACATTCTCCGCTTGAACGATGCCTTTATCGACTATATCAATTTTGGTGGTTATCCCGAAGCTGTCTTCGTTCGTGCAGTGCGGCACGACAGCTCACGCTACATCAAGAATGACGTAATCGATAAAGTGTTGCTGCGAGATCTTCCAAGCCTCTACGGTATCACTGACATTCAAGAACTGAACCGGCTCTTTACAGTGCTTGCCTATAATACCGGCAATGAAGTCAGCTATGAGAACTTGACGAAGTCATCTGGGGTTACCAAAAACACCGTCAAAAAATACTTGGAATACCTCGAAGCCGCATTCTTGATTCGACGGCTCTATCCGCTGGGAAAAAAGGCAGAACGTTTTCAGCGTGACAGCCAGTTCAAAGTCCACCTAACAAACCCTTCGATGAGGGCGGCTCTCTTCGGACCGATTGATGCAGAAGCACCAGCAATGGGAGCAATGAATGAGACTGCGATTATCAGTCAGTGGCAACATGAGGGATGGTACAACGAATATCTTCACTACGCTCGGTGGAAGGAAGGGGAGGTAGATCTTGTTGGTATAGATAGCACTGACCGAAAGCCACGGTGGTGTACAGAAATCAAGTGGAGTGATCGTCCGTTCCACAACCATCGAGAGTTAAAACATCTCCTCAGCTTCGCCATAAATAATAATGTAGATGATGATATTGTGATGACAACCCGAACAGTATCTGGGAAAGAGCTTATAGATGAGAAAGAGGTAAAGTTTATTCCAAGCAGTCAGCTCTGTTATTCGATTGGGAAGAATGTGCTGTCAGAACTGAAAGAGAATAATCAACGCCTTGTGAACAATCCGAACGTATAGTAAGCCAACCCTACTCTTCGACTCTGATTTGCAGCAAGTTTTTTTTGTTTTTACTTGACATTTAAATATCTCGACCATAATTTTATGGTCGAGAGTGTGTGGTATCCTATCTCTCGCTGCTCTTGTATAGAGCATATTAACTTCCATCTTATCTTTTAATCTTCTTCAGAGGTGTACTATGTGTAAAAAGTATTATGCCGTTATCGTTCCTTTTCTCCTCCTTTTGATCTCGATGCCAGCCTTCAGCGAGACGAACCAAATGCAGCAGGGAAACTGTCCTGATGGAACTCTTCGGATAACCTGGTGGACTGTCCACGAGTATGATGACTATGGAAATCTGCTCTGTAGCTCGGGGCGGAACTGTGACGGTGATTCTTGGACAAACTGTGGAACCGTTAATGATCCCGGCCTTCCACCGAATTTGCAATCAGCAATTACGGCCTACGAATTCATTCCGGGGACGGGGAGTACAAAGTGGGTTGTGAAAGAGAAAGATGCTTCTGGTGCTGTTCGTGTAATTAACACGATGTCAGTAACGGGATACCTCGACATCGTTATTGTTTCGGGCTATTCGATTCAATCAAATCCTGATGGTGGGTCTCCTGTTACTCCAAATCCTTCCGGTCTACTTGATATGTTCAAGTCCTCCCCTGACCTATCTTTCACCTTCAATCGATAGTAAAGGGTATTAACAAACGTAGTCTTACAGTAGTAAGTAGTAAAATGTATAAGAAACGCAGACTGTTATTAGTCGCTGCAAGTTTTCTTTTCACAGTTGCATCCGCACCGGCTCAAGATTTTGATACGGTGCGGATTGCAACGTATAACTTGATGCGATTCTCCTCCGATGAAAGTAGCCGAATAGAGATACTCCGGACAATTTTCGAAGAACTTGATGCAGACATTGTTGTGGTGCAGGGGGTGGCTTCTCTGCAAGGGATGTTACACTTCGGTTCAACCGTTGCAAGCCAAGTCTTCCCACAACTGACAGTAACGGGAGATTTTCGAGACAAGCAAGATTCTTACGTTGTGATCCTTAGTGCAGGAGAGCAGTTCCAGCTTGCCGGACAACAGCGTATCGATATGCCGACGACTGACGGGCTTCTACTTTCATTGAAGCAGAACACAACTGGTGAGAGGATAACGATTGCCGCTGTCGACTTAACCTCAGGAGAGAGTGAGGAAAAACGTGAGATCAGGAGACGTGAGGTTGAGCTTCTCGACTCAACAATCAAGGCGAGGGAGATAGAAGGAGAGAAGGTAGTTATTGCCGGGACATTGAACATAAGAACGTCAAGCGATCGGGCATATGCGTTGCTGACCGGTGGAAATCATTTTTTTGATCCAGGATCACAGTCGGGCGAATGGTACAACAATCCAGCCTTTGCATCACTCCACACATCGTCGACACGGTTTGATCTTTCTACGGGAGGAAAGAGTGAGGGACTTCGCGACCGATCAGACTACATTCTATTATCGAGTACGCTCGTTGAACATTACCGTCAGGGATCGTATACAACTTTTGGAAATGATGGGAATCATTTCGGAGATTCGGTGAATGCGGGAATCAATCAAGCTGTTTCCGCGTCGCTTGCGCAAGCACTCCACGATGCAAGCGATCACCTACCTCTCTATCTCGATCTTCTCTTACCCAAAATCTCGAGTTCTGTCGACCACGCCAACATCCTTCCATTACCCGGCGGCTTGAACCTTGAATAGTGAGGTCTGGCGTAGCTGTTCTCTCACTCTTCTTTGCCTTTTACATTCCGTACAAACCCAACCCCACCCAGAATCAAAAGACAGCCAACAATGGCATACCAACTGAGGTGTTCATCCAAAAAGAGAACGCCGAGGATTGCTCCGATTGGAGGGAGCATAAATGTGACGAGGGAGAGGAAGGTTGCCCCGGCAATTTCGAGCATCCGGTAGTAGACGACGTAGGCAATTGCCGTGGCAATCACGGCAAGCCAGATAAGTGCGCCAAGCGATTTAATTCCGGGAAGAACAATCTGATCCCACTCGAAGATTAGAGCTGCTGGCAGAAGCAATACGCCGGCTGTTAAAAGTTGGGCTGTTGGCCCCACAAATCCGGGATAGCCTCGGAGTGCAACGCGACTGTAGGTGATTGAGAAGCCGTAGCTAATTGCCATCACCCCGAAGCAGATGAGTCCGATCAGCCGATCATTTCCAGCAAATCCCTCGCTTAACGACGGAACAAACAGGAGGAGAATTCCGGCAAACCCGAGCACAACACCAAAGAACGTTTTTGCCGTCAGTCGTTCTTCTGCGATCACAACGTGGGCGATGATTGCCGTGGCAACCGGGGTGAAGCCGTTGAAAATTGCGGCAAGTGCGCTGGGTGCTTTCGTCTCACCAATCATCAACAGCGAGAAGGGGAGAGCGTTGGCGAGGAATCCCATGATCGTGAACTTCTTCCAGAACTCGAAGGTGCGGGGAAAGCGATTCCCTTTCATCCGCATGATGCCGTAGAGAAGGAGGGTGGCAATCACAACGCGACCAGCCGCAAGTGAGAGAGGAGGAATATCCCGCAGTCCGTACTTGATCGCCAAAAACGAAGGCCCCCACAGGAGAGCCATCAGGAAGAGCAGAATCCAGTGCACGATTTGATAGTCCGGAAAGTCAGGTTAAAACAGGCTGGGCAGCGAGCCTCTTGCACCCTGCTGTTTGCTATTCAGTCAGCAAAGATAGGGGGAGAGTGTAGCATAATTTGCGACACTTTGCAGATCGGATGTGTCAGATATAGAAGTACCAAAAAAAGACCGGTCGGGCATGAATTTGTCCGACCGGTATCAGTGAAATATCTCCTGACTCTGCCGGGGCGATCTGTTCTCCTCATTCTGCAGAGGATACACCTTTCTGGCAGAGTGATTGATGCCCTGTTTTTGTGCTGGTGGGGATTCCTCTATACCCTAATGTAGAACGAGTAGTGGTCTGCTTACCCTCTTCCCAGTCGATTCCTCCGTCAGGATAAGAGTGTAGGAACCCGAGGGGAGATCAGTAACGTCAACTGTCACGCTCTGCACAATTCCCGACTCCATCCACCCGAGCAGCACTTCCCGAACCACGTTCCCTTGCAGGTCTGCAATCGAGAGGGTTGTCTTTCCTGAAACTCCCGGTATGATCTCGGCTTGCACCTGGTCGACTACAGGGGAGGGAGATAGCGAATTGATCGTTAGCCGAGAAGAGGTGAACTCTTCGGTTGCCAGACTCGACACCCCGGTAATCATTCGGCCGTTCGGATCGTAGAGGCTCACACCAATATCGTTCATTCCGTTGCTCGTCAGCAACTTCTTTCCCTCCGACGGATCCACATCAATCTCTCCCGGAAAGCTGAAGAGTTGAAAGACGTTCCCTCGCGAATCTACTCCGATGGCTGCGGGGTCGTTCGAACTTGATGGTCCGATAGTAAATCCATAGCGTGAGGTTCCATCCTTTGTCACCGAGAGCGTGTATATCCCAGCCTGGTTTTTGGTGATAGGAATATTCAGCTCACCGGGGCCTGGATCGAGATCAATCGTGCTGGGACTGGGCCAGATTCGCCCGGTGATGATCCGGTTGTTCTCGGAGTCGATCACGACCTGAGGGAGACTGAACCTGTCCACCAGACCGAAATGCTGTGCGGAGACAAAATCACCACTTGTAGTGTACGTGGCAATGTAGGCTCTGAATCCATCGAAGATTCCCGTTGGAGCTTCGATTATGGCCTCTCCA
>JBFWSB010000042.1:0-18557 GCA_050248595.1 Kapaibacterium sp. (SeqCode) | reverse complement strand
TGGAAGGCCAGAAGCTTTGTCTCGTCGGTTAAATCGAGAGCACTTGTCAGGCCAACTTCTCCCATCAGATCCATCATGTTCACTGGCGTCACGTTGTCTGACTCCCCAATCATGAAGCCCAAGATTTTATCCATTTCCTGGTGAGTGGCGTTCATATTTGCATTGCGCATACTCTCCGCCAGAAGTCCCGCCATTATCGTCTGCCGCTTCACATCATCTTTAGATGGTGGGCTGGCCGACCCTTTCGTCTCGCTCAGATAAATTTCGGTTCGGCCAAGCCACATCATCGCGCGGAAGTATCGGCCAAGCTCTTCACTCTGCGTATAGTGTCCGCGGACAGTCATCTGGCTAAAGTCGAGCGCACGTGTCGTCTCGCCGAAGAGTGGATAGGAGGTTGGCTGCTCGGCATCAATCATCCCCAACAATTCGTTGACAGCATTAATGTTTCTTGGGGAAGTTGGACCGACAGGTTCTTTCGAGAGGAGAGTAAGTGCAACGCTCAAGTAGATATCTGCATCATCGAGCGAACGGAGAATATCTGGGTTCCCCGTATAGTTCTTTGCCATCCCCGGCAGTTGTCCTCTCATCCCAATTAGAAGGTCGTGAAGTTTTGGGATGAGAATCTTTTCCTCTACAGAAATCAGAATGTTATCGTATGACTTGTGGAGTGCTTGAAGAACTGCATCGGTTGAGATAAAGACCGGAAGATCTTTAATGAAGACGTGGTGGAGTGCCTCGCCAAACGAAGGGTAGCTGAGCCGCTCACTCACCATGAATCCATTCTTGTTGACCAACGATTTCTCGTAGTTGGTTAATTCAAAGACCGCATCAATCTCTCCAGCATAGGCTGCCGAAGAAAAACTTGTTGGCGCATCGGACTTGAAGAGTCCAGCTTCGTGCATTGTCTCCAACCCTTCGGCATCAAGTGACTTGTTCTCTTCGAGGAACTGTTTATAGGAATCAACCGAGAACGTTTGTGCAAATCCTTGGCCAACTGATAGTGAAAGTGTGAGAAGCAGAAGTAGAATTCGGGATGCCATAACATCTCTCCAATTTTATGTGTGTTCTGTTTTTGTCCTACTATGCTGGAAATAACCGACGAGAAGAATGGGTGTTTCAATTCAAAATTGAAAATGCAAAATTCAAAGACGAAGAGAAGAGATGTTGAACACCAACGGGAGGAGCTGAGCACGTACTCCGAAAGGATGATACCGAAGCATTTCGACAATTCTGGAGAGTGCTGACGTAGTTCTCTGCTGCACGTAAAAGATTCTCCGTAGTGCGGCCTTCAACAGATTCTATGCGACAGCAGTAGCTGTACAGATTCTATGACTTATTATTTTGAACTTCGTATAGGATGATCCCAAGAAATGAGATTTACAAAGTCTCCCCCTGAGCATATTCCCACACTCCTCCTTTTTTGAATTTTTCATTTTGAATTTTGAATTGACTTCACATGCTTCCAATTCGAGACGAGAACCGCGAGATTACAATCTTCCCATTTATTACCTATGGACTGATTGCCCTGAACGTGTTGGCTTTCATCTACGAGCTTACGCTTGGTGATAACGGGTTGAATCGATTCCTAATGGAATATGGAGCTATCCCCGCAAAAATCGTGGCGGGGAACGATCTCCACGCTCTTTTCAGTTCGATGTTCCTCCACGCCGGGTGGGGGCATATCATCGGCAACATGCTCTTCTTGAAAGTCTTCGGAGATAATGTAGAAGATCAGATGGGACACTGGTGGTTTCTCACGTTTTATCTGGTCACCGGTCTGGCCGCAAGTGGGGCACATATCTTATTGAATCAAGGATCAACCGTGCCAAGCGTCGGAGCATCTGGCGCAATCTCCGGTGTTCTCGGAGCCTATATCGTCTCCTTCCCTAAGAACCGCGTTATGGTCTGGGTCTTCTTCTCCCTCATCGCCGTCCCAGCTTGGTTGATGATTGGCTTCTGGGCTGCCGAGCAGTTTTTGGCAACTGCGGGAACAATTGCCAGAACGGAGCAGACAACTGGGGGCATTGCCTATGCTGCCCACGCAGGGGGATTTATTGCCGGAGTTCTGTTGGGGCTGATTGCGAAGGGAATGTCAGGTAGATCAAACTTCTCACGTTCTACATCTGAACGCTACTATTAAGTTCTGTCAGAACCTCACTCTTCTCGACGTTCTGGTTACGAGGCTGTCCAAATTCTTATTTTTTTTCCCTTGAGCGTAACTCCCCCCCCCTTATTGGGTCTCACCGACCGCCCATAGGGGAAACGACTCCTCTATCTACTGTGAAATTTTCAGTCTCCAGTTTCATTAAATATTATCATGGAGGGTAGAATGCAAAACCTTTCGCTACGTATAAGCCGAGGATGGCGATCACTACTCTGTAGTGTGGCTCTTCTCATTATTGGCTTCAGTGCGCTTCCGCAAGAGAGTGCAGCCCAAACACTCTGCGATGCAATCGGCGTCTCTGCAAAAGTGACCGAGAATTGCTGTTTTCGCTTTGTCTTCGAGAATGGACAACGTGATGTTGTCATCAATCGAGTAGTTCTCAATGTAATGGGGCAAACCTACTCTGTTCAGAGTGCCACAGGCCCCCAGACTGCAACAACCACAAACACAAGCACCTCTGCAACGTGGAGCTTTGCGAACGGCCTGCCGGCACGAACCGACGCTCCTGTCGTCTGCTTCAGTTCAAACCTCGGGGGACCAACTAACCGTCCCTTCACCGTTGTTGTTAATTGGTATTCAGGAGACCGAGGAATCGTTTGCAGCGATACGTTAGAGCTTGACTGCTCGAACACAACGGGTAATGACTGCATTACTATTTCTAATCAGGAAATTACCTGTAAGACACCTCCTACCCCGAACGGACAAGGAACCTTCACCTGGTGCTTCACCGTGAAGAATACTTCCAACATGACGATCAACACGATCCAGGTTGGAAACAACACGGTGAACGTTGGTGCAATTGCACCGGGAGCAACTGGTCGGGTCTGCGTTACGCTCGCCGGACAACCGGGATCAACAATTGCTGTAGGAATTTTAGCTTGCCACATCAAAGATTCTGTGCGTGGAGAAAATGGCTTTGTCGATACAACAGCCCGCACCTGCTGTGATACGCGAGTAGAAGTAAAGCTCCCACAGTGCGAGCCAACCAACAGATGTTTCGACATTATCGAGCAGCAGATTGAGTGCCAACGGGAGAATGGCGCGATCTCCTATCTCTGGTGCTTCAGCTTCCGGAACTTGACAAACTTCACGGTTAACCAAGTACGGGTTGGCAACTCGGTTGTTAACATAAATCCAGTACAGCCGGGTGGAACTGGTCGCGCCTGCGTTACCCTTTTCGGTCAACCGGGAGCAACATCATTCGGAGTTATTATCTGCCGTGCGGGAGGTAACAATTCAGGGGGAGGACGGGATACCCTAAATATTCCAGACTCAACCATCTGCTGCGAACAGCGTGTGGAAGTTGTTCTTCCGAAGTGCGAGGAGGGTTGCTTTGAGCTTGTGGAGCAGGAAATCTTCTGCGACTCAACGGGGGGCTACATTTGGTGCTTCAACGTCCGCAACCAAGCAAACTGGAACATGGGTGGCTTCTCCCTCGATCCACTACAGAATTCGGCTGGTGGACGAGTAACGATTTCACCAAACTACACGGTATTCGACCGTCCGATTCCTCCGGGTGGTCTCTCACCACGAATTTGCGTCCGCATCACCGGAGCAGGACCGGGAACACTTGTACTGAACGGCCTAAACTGTGCTGACTTGATCGACGTTTGCTGCGATCAACGGATCGAAATCAAGCTGCCAGAGTGCAAGCCTGTCGGCAGAGAGTGCTGCGACGGATTTAACATCGTCATCAATCAGTCCCGCGCTGTTGCTGCCCAGAATGGCTTCACCGGTGTAATCGGTCTGGTTGGTGCTGGCCCGGCGGCAATCAAGAAGGTATCTGCTACACTGGTTTACTCAACAGTAAACGGTCAGCCAGCCTACGGCTATGCCGTCAATGGTCTGCTACTCAATCCGTTTGGTGTTGGAACAGTAACTCCGCCCGGATTTGGCCAAGAGATTATCTGGACAAACCCAGCCGGCGTCAACATGAACGCACCAGCATTCTCGTTGAACTGGTTCCGCTTCCCGCCAATGGCTCCGAACGCGAGAACCGACACTCTCCGCTTCTGCGTCCGTTGGCGCTTCACAGATGCTGAGTGCCGCACCTGCGATACGATTGTCTGCTACACCGCTATCCGACGTAACTTCTTCGGAGGGAACGGTACAGAATCGCAGATAGAGAAAGGGAGTGCAACACAGGGAGGAGATGGATCAATCTCTGGCACACTGACAGGGCAGAACAGTGGCTCGATTACGATGACACTGCCTGAACTTCCTGAGGAGGAATTTGGCAAGGTCACGTTCACTGGCCTCTCGATTCAAGCAGGCGACAACGTTGCCATTACAGGAGTCACAGATGCTGACGGCAAGTATACCTTTACGACCGACATTGGGATCGCAATGGGAGATATTAGTGCTACAGCAGGAGAGCAACTGAACCTGAATATTCAGTATGCAAATCTGGGGAACCGGACAAGCTTGGAACACTTCCTGCTACTAAGCTACGAGACTGACTTGCTGCCGGGACAGCCACTGGAAATTCCGGTGACTGTGACGCTCCGCAAAAGTGGTTCAACCGGTGGCGATAACGTTACTGCCGTCAGTGCAGAAGTCCCGGGCAAAATCGTGAAGACCTATGCACTCCACGTGCGAAACACAAACAAGACTGGCGAAGCTCTCTCCGGTCTCCGTTTAACCGCATCGGATGGCATGGAGTTCTTAGCTGTTGGTCCAACCTCCGGCGCAACCGAAGCATTGCTCCGCTTTGGTGTGAATGGTGAGCGTGGACGCGCCTACATCAGCGAAGCAGCTGAGGGAACGATTCAGCTTGAGGCTGGTGCGGAGCGGAAGCCGATCTACGTAACGGTTGCCAGCAATGGTGAGTATCCACCAGTGATCGAGTACACAACACTGAACGGCTCGGACCAAGAGGTCAGCCGAGGTGTGCTGAACTTGGAGGAGATCTCCTCAGTTGGTCACACTGGTGGATCTTTGAACTCGATTAGTCAGATGGGACATGTCTGGCCAAACCCTGCAACGGGAACGGCGAGCCTGAGCCTTCAGATGAATCAGAGCGAGAAGGTGACACTGGTTGTACGGGATGCTCTTGGTAAGGAGATCACGAAGTTGTTCGACAGCGAAATGCTGGAGGCTGGATCACATGTGGTCAGCTTCGAAGTTTCTGATCTGCCGAGCGGCACATACTACTTCACACTTCAGACACCAACAGGAACCGAAACTCGGACGTTGACAGTCGCGAAGTAAGCGAAGCAAATCGAATCCTCTCCCGATAAGGTTGAGGAATAGATGACAACGATGCCCTCTCTCGCTTGAATGCGGGAGAGGGTGTTTTTTTTCGAGTTCGTAGAGTTGAGAGTTTATAGAGTTGGTAGAGTGTATGAGTTCGTGGGTGTGAGGGTGTATGAGTGCAGCAGGTTGGTAGCAGCAACTCTTCAGGTTGCGTCGGGATCGGTATAGAGAATCGAGTCTACAAAGTCGCAGAGTTGAAAGTCGTAGAAAGGTAGCCGTAACTCTTTAGGTGGAGACGATAAGACTGGACGTCACTCTTCGTCTGGCGCGTTCTCCTCGCCAATCACTTCAGCAAACTTCTCCACTCCAACTCTTGCAGCCTCCTGCTCCGCCTTTTTCTTGCTTCGCCCCGAACCTGTCCCAAGCACTCTTCCACTTACGCTTACTTCTACAGTAAAGAGTCGTTCGTGGTCAGGTCCCT
Organism: Kapaibacterium sp. (SeqCode); assembly: GCA_050248595.1. Taxonomy (GTDB): domain Bacteria; phylum Bacteroidota; class Ignavibacteria; order OLB7; family OLB7; genus JAGWAZ01. The sequence continues at coordinate 12,717 of JBFWSB010000042.1, read as the reverse complement.
CTTCACCAATTACTTCGTAGCGAGGAGCTTCGTGCCCTTCACCCTGGGCCATCTCTAAGAGAGCACTCTTATAGTTTTCGTCGACGCTCAGAATCTCTTCAAAAATATCTGGCTGCAAAAGCGTTCTGGAGAGGAACTCCTTCACTGGCCTCAACTTCATTCCACAGTCAAGATAGATTGCAGCCACAATTGCTTCGAAAGCATCGGCCAAGATCGCCTGGTTCCCCTGCTTCAATGACTGTTCAGCCGAAGTGTTGAGCATCACAAAACCTTCCAACCCAACTTCCCTCGCCCCTAAGATCAACGCCTTCTTGTTCACCAACCGGCTCCGCAACTTGGTTAAGTCTCCCTCCTCAACCTCAGTATAGTGGCGGAAGAGGAATTCACCAATCAACATGTTGAGGATTGAATCCCCGAGGAATTCAAGCCGCTCGTTGCTTCGCGTATTTTCCCCTTCGGAGATCTGAAGATAACTGCGGTGGGTAAGAGCCTGCACAAAACAGCGTCGATCTTTCACCTGATAATCGATCGCCTCCTCCAACTGCCGAAGCCGTTCATCCGAAAGAAGCCGTTCATCTGCTTCGATCACCGGTAAGCGATCAGAAAATGGGTCACCACTGAACTCCCCCTCTTTACTGAAGAGCTTACCGATTAGCTGGCGAAGGCTTCCTGCTGCATTCACGATAGTCAGATATTTGTAGGTAGTGATAGCGAGGAGAAACTACTCCTCAAATTTTTTGAAGCAGAGGGAGGCATTGTGTCCACCAAAACCGAACGTATTGCTGATAGCATAGGTCAGGTTTGCCTCTCTTGCCTTGTTGGGTACGAAGTCGATGGTAATCTCCGGATCAGGGTCTTCGTTGTTGATTGTTGGGTGGACGATGCCATTCCGCAACGAGAGAATCGTGGCAATAGCCTCGATTGCTCCGGCTGCCCCCAACAGGTGACCGGTCATTGACTTCGTTGCACTGATAAGCAACTTGTCGGCATGGTCTCCAAAGAGTGAGCGAATTCCCTTCACTTCGGCAATATCACCAAGTGGTGTAGAGGTGCCGTGAACGTTGATGTAGTCAATGTCGGTCAACTCCACTCCAGCATCCCGCACAGCTTGCGCCATCGAACGATGTGCCCCCTCTCCCTCAGGGTGTGGAGCAGTCAAGTGGTAGGCATCTCCGGAAAGTCCAATGCCAACAATCTCACCATATATCGTCGCCCCACGGTCAACCGCTCTCTCCAATGTCTCCAACACTACTACGCCCCCCCCCTCACCTAAAACGAATCCATCCCGTCCTTTGTCGTAGGGGCGGCTTGCAGTCTGTGGTGAATCGTTCCGCGTTGAGAGGGCTTTCATCGAATTGAAGCCACCGATTGCCATTGGCGTTACCACTGCTTCCGATCCCCCGGTCACCATGATGTCGGCATCCCCCCGTTGAATCAGAATAAAGGCGTCGGCGATTGCGTGTGAACTTGTAGAGCAGGCCGACGTGGTAGCATAGTTTGGACCGCGAAGGTTGTAGCGCATCGAGATTTGCCCGGCGGCAATGTCGGCAATCAGCATTGGAATAAAGAATGGACTGATACGACGAGGTCCCCCCTCCATGTAGGATCGGAACTGTTCGTGATATGTCCACATTCCTCCGATGCCACTGCCAAAAACGACACCAGCTCTATCCGAAGGAACATTTTCCTGATTCAGGCCAGCCATGGCCATTGCCTCGTCAGCTGCGGCCAAGGCATACTGCGTGAAAAGGTCAGTACGGCCTACAGTCTTGCGGTCGAGTCTCGCCTCTGCATCGAAATTCTTGACTTCGCAGGCAAACTTTGTTGTGTGCAACTCTGGGTCGAACCGTGTGATCAGGTCTGCGCCACTCTTTCCGGCAATCAACGCATTCCAGTACTCTTCAATAGAGTTCCCGATTGGTGTTACTGCCCCCATGCCGGTAATCACCACCCTCCTGCGCCCTGTATTACTCATGATAGAAATAAGAATGTTCCGTACTCTCTACTTACTCCAGATACGAACGGAGCTGTTGGTTTAGTCAAAAAAAAAATCCCTGCTGAACCCTTTTGTCGGGAAATTGAGAAAGCCCGGTCTGCGCGTCGTTGGGCGACGACAGACCGGGCAGCTCGTATATGAGTATCGTCGGGACAGAAGGTGTACCGACGATAGTCACAGAAATCCGGCGTCTTTATCCCTCGCCCCCGGCATTCGCCGAAAGGTAGGTTACGGCGTCACCCACCGTCTGAATTTTCTCTGCTTCCTCGTCCTCGATTGTCACATCGAAGGTCTTCTCGAACTCCATAATCAGTTCGACTGTGTCGAGCGAATCAGCACCCAAATCGTTGATGAATGACGCATTCTCTGTGACCTGCGATTCTTCAACGCCGAGTTTGTTGACGATAATTTCCTTGACCTTTGCCTCAACGTCTGCTGCCATTGATATTCTCCGGAATTATGAACCGTATCTGTTTGAGTTATTTAAGTTAGAAGTCTATCCGTAAACAGAACCGTGGAAGAGAGGAACTTGCCCCTGCACTCCACGCTCTGCAAACGTCTACACGTTTTAATCATGCCATTGTCATTCCGCCATCAACGGCGAGAACCTGACCCGTAATATACGAAGCATCATCACTTGCCAGAAATGCAACCGTGGCGGCCACTTCGTCTGCCCCACCAATTCGTGAGAGAGGAATCTGCCCCTTAATTGCATCCTGCTGCGCTTCGTTCAGCTTATCGGTCATGTCGGTCTCGATCAATCCTGGGGCAACACAGTTTACCAAAATATTCCGCGAGGCAACCTCGCGAGCCATCGACTTCGTCATCCCGATTACCCCAGCCTTCGAGGCAACGTAGTTGGCTTGCCCGGGATTGCCGACGAGTCCGACCACTGACCCGATGTTGATAATCCGTCCCCAACGCTCTTTCATCATCGCTCGCATTACCCCTTTCGACGTCAGGAACGCTCCGGTTAGGTTTGTTCTCAACACACTCTCAAAATCTTCCCGACTCATTCTCAGGACGAGGGTATCGCGCGTGATTCCAGCATTGTTAACCAAGATATGAATTTTCCCCCACCGCGAAAGCGTCCCCTCTACCAGCTTCTCTACCTCTTCTTCATTGCCGACATCACATTTCACGGTCATGCACCTCTCCTCACCAATCTCCTCGACAATTTGATTTGCCGTATCGGGGGAGGAATTATATGTGAAGGCGACATTTGCCCCCTCAGCAGCAAGTCTCCGGACAATGGCTGCACCAATTCCCCGCGAACCGCCGGTGACAATGGCAACCTTACCTTCAAGCCGACCTGCTGACGATTTTTCCATACTCATGCTTCGTTCTCCTCCCCTGCTGATTCAGAGTTATTCTCAGAATTGTTGTTAAAGGTGTTGATCTGTTCCAATTTCCCAAGTCCTGAAACAGCTACATCGCGAGAGATTCTCCCAACAAGTTTTTGCAAGACATTTCCCGGCCCCACTTCAATGAACTCCATCCCGCCGTCGGCAATCATCCCTTTGATTGTCTGCGTCCAGAGTACTGGAGCAGTTAACTGCCTTAGCAGTCCATCCCGAATTGTAGCTGCGTCGCTCACAGGTTGGGCTGATACGTTCATGTAGATAGGAACTTCGGCATCACGAATTGGTGCGTCGGAGAGAGCCTCGGCCAATTTCTCTTCTGCTGGCTTCATCAGTGGAGAGTGGAATGCACCCGACACGTTCAGCTCGGTAACCATTCGTGCTCCGGCCTCCTTCGCCTCAGCCATTGCTTTCCGCACTCCCTCTGGAGTGCCACTAATCACTACTTGTCCTTCGGAGTTAAAGTTCGCAGGCACAACAAGATCCCCCCCACGCGAAACACGTTCGCAAACTTCGCGGATAGCATCGTCGTTTAGGCCAATTACGGCTCCCATCGTTCCAACTTGCATCTGTCCGGCCTCAGCCATTGCTTCAGCACGCAACCGCACCAGATTCAGCGCATCGTCGAAACGGAGAGCACCGGCAACTGCAAGCGCAGTATACTCCCCAAGCGAGTGCCCAGCCATCATTCCGGGACTTGGATTCTCAACTGTTTGATAGAGTGCGTAGGCGTGCAGGAAGAGTGCCGGTTGGGCATTCTGCGTTGCCCGCAGATTCTCTTCCGGGCCATCGAACATCACCTCTGTTAGTCGATACCCCAACACATCGTTTGCGCGATCAAAAATATCTCGGATCGTCCCACTCTCTCGATAGGCATCAAGACCCATCCCCACAAACTGCGATCCCTGACCGGGAAAAAGAAAAGCTCTCATTCAATTCAAAATTAAAAATGCAAAGTTCAAAAGGGGTGATCGGATAAGGACAAAGGGCTTGGTTCTAAACGAAGGAACTTCCCTTCACTCCTTTTTTTGAATTACATCAATATGCCCAGCGCAGCCAACCACTTCCCCACGTATAACCTGCACCGAACGTTGCCAAGATAACGTTATCCCCTTTTTCCAGTTCTCCCTTCTCCCACCACTCGCTCAAGCAGATTGGCAACGTGCCGGCAGTTGTGTTTCCGTACTTGTTGATATTCACCATTACGCGATCCATCGAAAGTCCCATGCGGCGAGCTGTCGCGTCGATAATCCGCAGGTTTGCCTGGTGAGGAACAAGCCAGCGCACATCCTCGGCTGCAAGATTATTCTTCTTCATGATATTCTCCGCAACCTCTGCCATGCCGATCACCGCTACCTTAAAGACAGAGCGGCCATCTTGGAAAACATAGTGCATCTTATTTTCCACAGTCTCAGCCGTCGGTGGATTCAGGCTCCCTCCCCCACGCATGTGAAGGTAAGGCTCCCCTCCTCCGTCGATGTGGAGGTCGAAGTCGAGCAATCCATACCCCTCTTCCTCAGAGGCTTCCAGAAGAACAGCACCAGCACCATCACCGAAGAGAATGCAGGTATTCCGATCTGAGAAATCGAGAATAGAACTCATCTTGTCGGCTCCAACCACCAGCACTTTCCGGTGCATACCACTCTCGATAAACTGTGCTCCGGTTGCAAGTGCAAACAGGAACCCAGAGCAAGCACCGGAGAGATCGAACCCCCAGGCATTAGTAGCACCGATCTTTCGCTGAATAACGCAGGCAGTAGAGGGGAATAACATGTCGGGCGTTACTGTTGCAACGATGATGCAGTCGATCTCCTCTGCCGAAATCCCACGCCGCTCTAAACAGGTCTGCACAGCCGGAACAGCCAGATCGCTGGTAGCCCCCTCTTTTGCGAAGCGCCGTTCCACAATTCCGGTTCTCTCCCGAATCCACTCGTCGTTCGTGTCGAGGAACTCCTCGAAGTAATGGTTATCAAAAATATCTGGTGGAACGTAGTGACCGACTGATGTTATGATTGCTCGTCTTGAATTCATGAACCTGAATTGGTTTGTGTTTTGTCCGAATCAGAATGCTTGTCAGCTCGATTGGGTGATGATTTGTTGGGAGATAGCAGGCCATCTCCCAACGAATCATCCCTTCGAAATTGCTTCCTCAATTCTCTTGTTTACTCCTTTCCTCGCCATCTCTTCCGCCTTAAAGATCATATTCTTGATTGCTTTCGGAGTTGATCCCCCATGACCGATAATCGAAATGCCGTTCACTCCTAACAGTGGAACCCCACCATACTCTTCGTAGTTCATTTCACGGAAAACACCCCGCAGCGTACTTCGCGCAAGCCCGGCCATCACCTTATTCGAAAGAGATTTATCGGCAAACGCCATCAGCTTTGCCCGAAGCAGACCGTTGACACTCTCGGCGAACTTCAGCAAGATATTCCCTACAAACCCATCGCAGACCACTACATTCGCAGTCCCCTTTAGAATATCGCGCCCCTCTACATTACCAATAAAATTCAAGCTACTCTCCCTCAGCAAGGTATAGGCTTCCACCGCTCGATTCTCTCCTTTGCTCTCCTCCTCACCAACGTTCAGCAGACCGACTGTTGGGTTGGTGTAGCCAAAAAGTTGTTCGGCGTAGACGCTGGCCATCACTGCAAACTCGTAGAGGTTGCGGGGCTTCGTGTCCACATTTGCCCCCACGTCGGCAACGATTGTGAAACCACTCTCCGAAGGGAATTGCGAGGCAATCGTCGGACGAGAAAGTCCGGGAAGGCGTCCGAGAACGAATGTGGAGGCAGCCATCACCGCTCCGGTATTGCCTGCTGAAACGAATGCGTCGGCTTCACCATCTGCGTGCATTTGAAGCCCCTGCACAATGGAGCTATCCCGCTTCGAGCGGACAGCTTGCGCTGGCTCTTCCTTCATAGAGATAACACTCTCCGCATTCCGAACGAGGATGCGTGAACGGTCGACATCACTGTACTGAGCTAACTCGGCTTCAATCAAATCTGCCTTGCCAAGTAGAATTAACTGGAACCGAGATGAATCAGATTCCCGAACAGCATCAACCCCCCCCCTCACATCATCCGATGGAGCACGGTCGGTTCCCATTGCGTCAAGAATAATTCGCAGCGGCATGAACGTGTGATTATTGCGTCTACCTAAATCCCGATTTCCGGGTTCTCGAATCGTCACAAAGAACGAAAGTTAGGAAATCAGAGTGATCGGAAGCGTCGGGGCATACGAATTGTGAAAAACCAGTCGAGAGATATTCTCACTCTCTGAGGAGAGAGTTTGCCGTATATTTTTTCTTTTTTCCGGAAGAAGACCCACTTTTGGGCTGTAACGGAGGGAGTGGCGGGACGTGGGATGGTGGTTACTATCCACTGCTATCCTCGTAATCACTTGGAACCGTCCTCCACTGTAAGGCAGTGTTTCCCCCGAATGGCTGAAGTATGTAATGAATGTGTCACTTGATTGAATGAGTAGATTCTCATGGATTCAGGAAAACGTAGTGGAATCAACCTTATACACCTCCGTTCTGCATTTGGCATTACGATTGTCTTCCTCAGCATCGGTCTACTGGCAGCAGGTATCTACCTCTTTGAGATATTGAGTGGACTTCCCACTCTCGAAGAGTTAGAGAATCCAAAGCCAGACCTCTCCACACGCATTTTTAGTGCTGACGGTGTTGAACTCGACCAGTTCTTCGTCCACAACCGACGCTATATCCCATACGATTCAATTGCCCCGAGCTTCTTCCAGGCACTGATAGCTACCGAAGATCAGAAGTTCTACGACCACTGGGGGGTGAGCCTGGAGCGCATCCTGAAAGCTGCCTTCAAGAACATCCGATCGATGGATCTGACAAAGGAGGGGGCAAGCACAATCACTCAGCAGTTAGCACGCAACATCTACCTCTCGCAAGAAGTGACGATGACCCGGAAGCTACGGGAACAGTTCACCGCTATCCAGATTGAACGAACATATACCAAGAGAGAAATCCTCGAGATGTATGCCAACACAGTCTACTTCGGTCGTGGAGCATACGGCATCCAAGTTGCGAGCGAAATTTTCTTCAACAAGGAGCCGGAAGATCTTTCGATTGAGGAGTCGGCTATGTTAGTCGGGATGTTGAAAGCACCGGAGAACTACAATCCAATCACCAACTACGAAAAAGCACTACAACGCCGCAACGTAGTGTTAGGCTTGATGAACGAAGTTGGATTCATCAGTGGGAAGCAACGGAGCGAAGCCCAAAAGAAACCGATTGAGTTGCGCGAACCAAAACAGCGGAGCGAGACAAGTGTTGCAGCCCACTTTGTGGAGGCGGTGCGGCGAACGCTCCAGAAAGAACCGAAACTTCAGAAGTATAATCTCTACCGTGACGGACTGGTAATCTACACCACACTTGACACACGAATGCAGCGCTATGCAAACCAAGCAGTTCGGGAACACCTCGAGTATTTCCAACCGGTCTTCAGTGGGTCTTGGTCCTGGGGAAGAAAGCAGAAGCTGCTTCGGAGCATTGTGGAGAAAGCTGCAAAGAATACCGAAGCCTACCGCGAGGCGTTGTCCGATGCGGACAAAGAAGGGGTTGTAAAGCGGTTTGCTGCCGACCCGAAGTTTATCGACTCGGTAAAGAAACAGGCAACATCAATTGAAGTTGGCTTTGTTGTGATCGAGGCACAGACCGGACAGGTAAAGGCGATGGTTGGGGGGAACGATTTCACAAATGGTCGAGGCTTGAATCACGTCACACAAATTCGTCGCCAACCCGGATCGGCCTTCAAGCCATTTGTTTACGCCTCGGCAATGCAGGATGGAGGAATGAATCCAGGGTCTGGAGTTGAGACTGCCCCGAAAACGTGGAGAGTAGGGGGAACAAGTTGGTCGCCAAAAGGTGGGAAAGGGGGAGTGGTTTCGCTACGAAGTGCGTTGAAGTATTCAATCAACACGGCGGCGGCACGGCTGATTATGGAGCACACCAACACTGAGAATGTTATCAAGCTCGCAAAAGAGATGGGGATCAAGTCGCCGATTCCAAACGTCCCATCTATTGCGCTCGGCACTGCCGAACTTACCCCAATAGAGATTACCGCAGCCTTCGGCACGTTCCCAAATAATGGAATGTTTGTGGAGCCTTCGATGATTACCAAAGTTGAAGACCGCTACGGAAATGTGATCTACGAAGCTCCACGGATTGTCCACGATGCTCTGGACCCAAAGGTTGCCGGATGGATGGTCTCAATGATGCAGGGTGTTGTTGACGGAGGAACGGCAACTTCTATCCGCCAGTTCTTTAGCAACGCGGCAGCAGGGAAGACCGGAACTACACAGGACTTCGCCGACGCATGGTTTGTTGGCTACACGCCCGAACTGGTGGCCGGAGTTTGGGTCGGCTTCGACGATCATCGAATCAAGTTTACTGGTTGGTATGGGCAGGGAGGAAAGGCAGCCGCTCCCGTCTGGGGGAGGTTCATGGGGAAAGTCTACAAAGATGATGGCCTCCCCTACGAGAAGACCAGCTTCGATGGACAGCCGAAAGGAGACTACGTCACGCTCCCATACAACCTGAACGTTCCTCTCGAGAATGCAGACATTCCAAGTGACGCACTGAACGTTGGGGGAGACCCAACCAGACCAACACCTTCCACAATTGAACCGAAGGATGCTGTAGAGACAAACAATGTGGAGGCTTCAAAACCATCTACCCCTCCATCGGATGGAGGGAATAATGAGAGCAAGAACATAAAGCCGAAGGTGATAAACCTTAATGCGAAGAAAGAGGAAGGTGGCAACTAAGAGAGACGTGAATAGAGGAGGAAGAGCCGATCGGCTCTTCCTCCTCTCTCAACTCTCCTCTCTCAACTCTCCTCTCTCAACTCTCCTCTCTCAACTACTGACTCTTCCATGCTCTCAACCATCTTCGCAACGAACCGAGAGAGAACTTGCTCTGCGTCGTCGAATGTCTCGACCCCTTTAAAGAGAATGGCAAGGGCACGACCCTTGGTCTCCAACTCAACATCCCGACTTGCGCCGACAGCCTGCATGATTGGCTGGAACCATCGGTCATAGTAATCCATCTTCGTATCGGGGGGAAGGTCCAGGCGCATCACATCGTCGTCGAAGCGGACGGAGATAGCTCCGGTTGGCATTGCCGCAAGTCGAAGCAGGAGAGCATCTTGCAGTGCAACCGTCTCCTCCGGTATCTCCCCAAACCTATCCCGCATCTCGCTGAAGATTGTCGCGATCTCATCCCGGTTCGCAGCAGTATACATCCGCTGATAGAAATCATACCGTTCAGAGTCGTCGGCGATATACTCGCGTGGAATTAGCGCATCACCCGGAAGCTCGATGCTAATCTCTTCGTTCCGTGGCAACTCCAACTCTCCCTCCAGACCTTCACTTCCACTGAAGAGATCGGAGAACTCTTCCCGCTTCAGTTCACCCACGGCTTCATCCACGATTTTCTGGTAGGTCTCAAACCCAACGTCGTCAATAAAACCACTCTGCTCTCCCCCCAGCAGGTTTCCAGCACCACGAATTTCCAAGTCACGCATCGCCAGTTTCAAACCACTTCCCAAATCACTCAACTCACGGATTGCCTGAATCCGCTTCATCGCATCCCGTGTGATTGAATTCCCCGGAGGAACAACCATATAGCAGTAGGCCTGCGTGCCAGAACGCCCAACCCGTCCACGTAACTGGTACAGCTCGGCCAGACCGAACTTATCGGCACGGTTGATGATGATGGTGTTGACTGAAGGGATGTCGATGCCGGACTCGATGATTTTGGTGGCGACGAGGATGTCGTACTCTCGCTCGATGAACTTCATCATGGTCGACTCCACCTCGGTTGCCGTCATCTGTCCGTGGGCTGTGGTAACCCGAGCTTCGGGAACAATCTCCCGAAGTTTCCCTGCCAGTTCTTCGATGTCTCCAATCCGCCAGTGAACCACAAAGCACTGTCCTCCCCGCTTAATCTCCTCACGGATCGCCTCCCCTATCGCCTCCTCATCCCAGCGAATCACTTCGGTGACAATCGGCAGTCGGTTTCTCGGCGGCGTCTCAATCACGCTTAAGTCACGCGCTCCAAGCAGCGAGAAGTTCAGCGTTCGTGGAATAGGTGTTGCCGTCAATGTCAACGTGTCGACGCTGGCTCGTAGCTCGCGGAGCTTCTCTTTTGCCGAGACACCGAAGCGTTGCTCCTCGTCGATAATCAGAAGTCCGAGCGATTTAAACTTTACATCTTTGGAGAGAATGCGGTGCGTGCCAATCAGCACGTCCACACTCCCCTGCTTCAATCCGGCCAACGTCTCTTTCTGCTGTGCTTTAGAGCGGAAGCGAGAGAGAAGCCCGATAGAGACAGCGTAGCGAGAGAGCCGGTCGCGGAAGGTGTTGTAGTGTTGTTGGGCAAGGATTGTTGTCGGGCAGAGAACGGCAACCTGCACACCAGCCTGCACTGCTTTGAATGCAGCACGAATGGCAACCTCGGTTTTGCCGAAACCAACGTCGCCACAGACGAGGCGATCCATCGGCGTTCCATTCTCCATGTCTCGCTTCACCTCGTAGGTAGCCGTTGCTTGGTCGGGGGTATCCTCGTACATGAACGACGCTTCCATTTCACGCTGCCAAGTGGTGTCGGGTGGGAAAGCAAGCCCCGGCTCTGACTTCCGCTTTGCGTAGAGTTTGATTAACTCGCGAGCAATATCTTTTACTCGTCTCTTCGCCCGCGCCTTCCGCCGCTCCCACTCCTTGCTCCCAAGTTCGCTCAGCTTCGGCTCCGACCCTTCTTTCGATGAATACTTCTGAAGTCTGTTGATGTAGTTCAGGTTCACGTAAAGTGTCCCGCCGGAGGCATACTGCAACTTCACTGCCTCCACACGCGCCCCCTTCACCTCGATCGTATCCAGCCCGACAAACTTCCCTATCCCTTTGTCGATGTGGACAACATAATCTCCCGACCTCAACTGCTTCAGCTCGCGGAGCGTAAATCCTTTGAACTTCTTCTTTCTCTTCCCCTGCACACGTGCTCGTCGCCGCTCGAACACTTGGTGCTCTGTGAAGATTGCCAAGTTGACTGTTGGAAAAACAAAGCCTTCGGAGAGGACTTCGGACTCGTAACGAATCTGCCCCGGGTTGAAGGCATAGGAATCTCCATCTTCCAATGCGCGGTCGATTTCTCCCTCGATCAGATCGGCCAACCGTCGCCGCATTTCGTCGCCGTCGGCAAGCATCCAGACTTCGTTGTTGTCGGCGAGGAGGCGTCCGATTTCTGTGCAGAGATTGCGGAGAGATGACGACGTTGTCGGCTGTGGTCGTCCGCCGAAGTCGATAGGTTGATCTTTTGGTCCGAAAAGTGTTGAGTGAGAGATGTGAGCCATCTCTTCGAGCGATGCAATCAGATCTGGCCGCTCCCTCTCCTCTAACAGTCCAAAGAGTCGCTCTGGCTCATCGAGCAAGGCGAGAGTTCCCGGTTTCAAGTGGTCGAAGAGTGTGGCGGTGAGAAGCTCTTCGTTCTCGGAGTGGAAGACGCGGGACATAATCGAAACGCGGTCAAGATCGCGCACAGAGCGTTGCGATGCGGGGTCGAACTCCCGAATCGAATCGATTTCATCCCCGAAAAATTCAATCCGGTAAGGATTCTCTGAACCGATTGGAAAGATGTCGATGATCCCTCCACGGACGGCAAACTCACCAACGGTGTCGACAATGTCGGTCTTCTCGAATCCACCTAAGGCCAAGCTCCGGGCAAACTTCTCGAAGTCAAGTGCTGCCCCCCGCCTGAACTCCGTCACACTCGCCCCAATATCTACAGATGTTGGCACACGTTCTGCCAACGTTTCGAGGTCGGCCAAGATGATGCGGACAGGATTATCACTCAGCACCTTCAGCACATCGGTAAGGGAGATCACCTCGGCATCCAACGTCTCGCGCGTTGTCGCGCCGGTGTGGTGTTCTTCGCGGAAGAGGAGAATGTGATCGCTTCCGAGGAGTGCCACCAAGTCAGCATAGATCGAGTCGATCTCCGCACGATCTTCGTGAAGAATCAGCAACGGCTCTCCCGTTCTCTGGTAGAGCACAGCAGCAACAAGCGACCGGAGCGACCCGGCAAGCCCGGTCACGGCAACGTTATTCCCTTTGCGCAACTCCTCAAGAAGTTCGCGCATAGGAGCACTACGGGTAATTGTGTCGAGAATGTGACGCATGAAATTATCGTAGAAGGAATCTATGCCGATTAGATCAGTAGAGTCTGGAAAATATCACTCTTTGGGAGTTGGGTTGAGAAGAAGAGAAATCTTTTTACTGTAAATCACGTTCAGAATATTCACCTCCTTCGCCTCTTCCCGCAGATGACCT
>JBFWSB010000041.1:0-18600 GCA_050248595.1 Kapaibacterium sp. (SeqCode) | reverse complement strand
CAGGTAGCTGATCTGTTAACTCAGTCTGAGTCCCCTCAATCGAGGTTGGGGAGTTGAAATCAAATCGATAAACATGCCGCTCATCAACGTAGTAGAGTGAACCGTTCACCATCTCGAGGCCGTGCGGACTTTTCAGCCCTCTGGCGATTTCTGTCACCTGTCCACTCCCAGTAACTGCGAGGATACGTCCACTCTGGTCGCTGATAAAGAGCGTTCCATCATCGCGAACTATAACGTCACTTGCATTCCCTAAACCCCAAGCGTAGACTTCGGCTTTAAAGCCAGTAGGCATATAGAGCTTGCGGTCGACTTCGAATGCCCCAACTGTTGTTCGAACTTCGGCTGGAATTGTGATCGACACAGAATCCATCGATGGCAGCTTTTCTACCGTTGCCAGTTTAATGATTCCATTTCCCTTGAAGTCTGCATAGTCAATCCACGAACGAATATCACCCGAGGTAAGGACTGTATCTCGTTGCAGTGCCTGCGGATTTTTTTGTTCGTAAAAGATGGATGCAAAGCGAGCACCACATGAGGAGAGGGTCATCCCCAAAATAGAGGTGAAAAGTAGAAGTTTCCCATACGAGGCAGGAAGTAAGCGTTTGATCATGGTTCCTGATTTTTTTCTGCGGAATAGAAAGTTCTCTAATCTACTGATTTTGCCGAAACAGATAGGCAGCCGTACTTTTCAATTTTCCAGAAAGAAGCTGAGACAATACACACATACTTTTGAAAGCAAATATGAAGGCAGAAATGGCAACCCGTCTGGTTCGCCCTCCACGGGGAACAGAACTTACGTGCAAGAACTGGCAGATCGAAGGGGTCTACCGGATGATTCAACACAACCTTGATCCAGAGGTGGCAGAGAGACCGGATGATCTAATTGTCTATGGGGGCTATGGAAAAGCTGCCCGGAATTGGGAGTCATTCGAGGCGATTCTGGAAGTGCTTCGTCGACTTGAGCCGGACGAAACACTCTTAGTGCAGTCTGGAAAACCGGTTGGTGTAGTTCGCACACACACTGACGCTCCCCGAGTGCTGATTGCTAACAGCAACCTCGTTCCGAAGTGGGCAACATGGGAAGAATTCCGCCGACTTGATGAGCTGGGGTTAATGATGTATGGCCAGATGACCGCCGGAAGCTGGATCTATATCGGGACGCAGGGAATACTTCAGGGAACCTACGAGACGTTCGCGGCCTGTGCCGACCAGCATTTTGGGGGAACACTCGCCGGGAAGCTCGTGGTGACCGCAGGACTTGGAGGAATGGGTGGAGCACAACCCCTCGCCGTTGCAATGAATCGTGGTGCGGCTCTCTGTGTAGAGGTTGACGAGACCCGCATTGACAAACGCATTCACGACCGATATTGCGACCGGAAGACATCAAGTTTAGATGAAGCACTCGATTGGTTGGGGCAAGCACAAGCCGCAGGGGAAGGACTCTCCGTTGGGCTGCTTGGGAATGCCGCAGAAATTCTGCCGGAGATGGTACGGCGTGGAATTATTCCAGATGTCGTCACCGATCAAACGTCGGCTCACGATCCGCTCAACGGTTATTATCCAGCCGGGATGACCAAAGAGGAGGGGGATCTTCTTCGCCAGGACAACCCGGATGAATACCTACGGCTTGCTGGCCAATCTATTCGCACTCACGTCGAGGCAATGGTGGCAATGAAAGATGCCGGAGCAATTGCCTTCGACTACGGAAACAATATCCGAGCAGAGGCGGAGAAGGAAGGATTCAACCGTGCGTTCGAGATACGTGGGTTTGTTCCAGAGTACATTCGCCCACTCTTCTGCGATGGCAAAGGGCCGTTCCGGTGGGTTGCACTCTCTGGCGACCCAGAGGATATTTATGCAACCGACAGAGCAATTATGGAACTCTTTCCAGACAATGAACCACTTCACCGATGGTTGAAGATGGCGGGGGAGCGGGTTGCATGGCAGGGGCTGCCATCCCGGATTTGCTGGCTTGGTTACGGCGAGCGAGCAAAGGCAGGTCTCCTCTTCAATCAAATGGTGAGGGATGGGCGGGTCTCTGCTCCGATTGTGATTGGTCGCGATCACTTAGACTGTGGCTCAGTTGCCAGTCCGAACAGAGAGACTGAGGGAATGATCGACGGTTCGGATGCAGTGAGCGATTGGCCACTACTCAACTTTGCACTAAATGCTGTGGGGGGGGCAACTTGGGTCTCGTTCCACCATGGGGGTGGGGTTGGCATGGGATACTCACAACATGCCGGAATGGTTGTTGTTGCCGACGGAACAGATGAGGCAGCCGCAAGACTTCAACGAGTGCTAACCTACGATCCAGCAATGGGTATTTTTCGCCACGCCGACGCCGGATATGAACGCGCCATCGACAATGCACGCTCGCAAGCAATTGATATTCCAATGCTGAATGCAATCCACGGACAATCCTAATGGGTGAAAAATTTTCTCCGTCAAATACAAATAGAGTGCTGGGGCCTCTGCCTCTCGTGATTGGTGTTACCGGGCACAGAGATCTTCGGGAAGAAGATCTTCCGGCTCTGAAACAGCTGATGCGTGAGTTATTCACAACACTTCAGGGTCAATATCCTCACTCGCCAATCGAGTTGCTTAGTCCACTTGCAGAGGGAGCCGATCAACTTGCCGCAGAAGTAGCACTCGAGTGCAACATCCGGCTTATTGTTCCACTTCCAATGCCGGTTGATCTGTACAAGTCTGACTTTAAGACTCCTGAAGTGCTTGCGAAATTCGAGTCCTTGATCGGGCAAGCCGCAAGCTCTTATGAGCTTCCCCTCGCCAAAGGAATTTCGATAGAAGATGTTCGCGAAGAGGGGGAGAGTCGGAACCACCAATATGGAGTGCTCGGAGCCTACATCGTCAGAAACAGTCACGCACTGCTCGCACTCTGGGATGGGGTTCTGCCAGAGCGATCGAACGGAACCGCTGATGTTGTGGGCTTCAATCTGAACGGTATTCCAGAAGCATTTGTTGAAAATCGAAGTCTGTTAGAGCCAGATGAGAGTGACCCAGTTTGGCACATCGTCACGCCGAGAGCGAGCAATCCAACACCGGTTGGAACTCCCCTGACAATGCAGATGGTCTTCCCCTCAAGATTTGAGAGCTTTGAGCAAGGAAAGCGAAAGTTTCACGAGATTCTGGAATCAACCGATCAGTTCAACCACGATGCGATAAAGTATCGTGCAGAGCTTGCAGATGAACAGGAGAAGAGCAAAAGCTATCTAATCGATCCATCGGAAAAGATAGTCGAAGACCCACTGTTGAAATCGACCATTGAAATTTTTGCTGTAGCAGATTCTTTGGCAGGATTTTTGGGAGCCTCGACACACAAAACGTTGAAAGTTCTCTTCCTGATCGTCACAGCCGCAGCTATCATTTTCGATGTCTACACCCACGTCCACATTACTGTTTGGCCTTTGCTTGCCACGTATCTGTTGCTCTTAGTCCTCACCTACCTGTTGGTTGTGCGAAGTCAGAAAAATTCTTACCAGAGTAGATACCTTGACTATCGAGCCTTAGCAGAAGGTGTGCGCGTCAGGTTCTTTTGGAGCATTGCAGGAATTAGTGATGAGATTGCCGATCACTATCTGCACAAACAGCGGAGTGAGCTTGACTGGATACGGTATGCGCTTCGAGTATGGAATCCCGAACGGAGCGGTCTGGATAAGAACGTCGATGGGAGCGAGCGTCTCCGTCTCTTGCAAAAGTATTGGGTGGAAGATCAGTTCAGGTACTATACGAGGGCGGCCAAGCGTGAGGAGGGAGTGGTGAAGCGTGCTGAGAAGTGGGCGGGAGGAATGGTAATCGTTGGCATTCTCCTCGCCTTCTTCCAAGTTATTCAGCAGGGAGTTATCAATCCTTCACCTGATAAACATCCTATCCACTGGCTGTTGGTTGCCGTTGCTTTGGCTCCAATTCTTGCAGGGTTGCTGATAGGTTATGTAGAGAAGCGTGCACACGGCGACCACGCAAAACAGTACGAGCGGATGAGCATTCTCTTTGCGAACGCGCGCGAACATTTATCAGAGATTCTACGAGATGGAGATGTTGAAAAGGGACAGCGTCTAATTTCCGAACTGGGTCGCGAAGCCCTCGCTGAGAATGGAGACTGGGTGCTGATTCACCGAGATCGTCCAATTGAAGTACCGAAGGCGTAAGGTTGAACTCGACGTTCCGGGTGGTCTCTCTCTACGTACAAAGAAAATACTCGAGGAAAACTCTACCAGATGTAGAATAATTTTTGCGCTCTATGCTCCTCACCTCCCGGAGTTGCGTATCTTCATCGTTTCTGAATGTTTCTTATAGCATGACTCTGCATTTGGCTCAATGTCAATTGTAGAGTCCGTTCAATATCTAATCACTAACAGGTGTTACTGGTCAGCGATCAAGGCACCAGGAGTTTATTCTTGGCAACACAACCTGAAACCGTCATCGTTCCCGGACCGAAGGTCGGTTCGCGGTATAACGGCTCCAACACAGTCCCGATGGCTACGCTTGTCGAGGATTACATTCATGGTCGCATAGACATTGAAGGCGACTTCCGAGATTTCATCAAGAATCGGACAAAGCATGTTAACTACAAACTTGTGGCCGACCACTTCAAGTTTTTCTTGACACGGTTTATCCCCGAAGTAACGATTCACTCTAAGAAGCAAGATGAGAGAATCGTGCAAGAGCATTACGACCGCGGGAACGATTTCTTCAACTGGTTCCTCGGTCCCCGCATGATCTACACCAGTGCTTTTTTTACCGACTTAAATCAGGATCTGGAATCAGCTCAAGATCAGAAAATGTCGCTCGTTTGCGACAAGCTGCACCTTGAAAAGGGTGAGTCGCTTCTCGACATTGGTTGTGGTTGGGGAACGCTCGCACTCTACGCAGCGCGGGAACGTGGGGCCGACGCAACAGGTGTGACAATTGCTGAGCAGGGAGCCGCATACGCTACGCAGCAAATTGCCGATGCAGGCTACAGCGATTCCGCTCGAATTCTTCGGATGGATTACCGCGATATTCCTCGGAAGAAATACAACAAAATTTCCTGCCTCGAAATGGCCGAGCATGTCGGCGTGAAGAACTTCCGCAAGTTCATGAAGCAGATCAACTCGATGTTGGAGGATGATGGCCACTTCTACTTACAGATCGCAGGACTGAAAGCTGGAGTTCACCCGGAAAGTCTTGTCTGGGGACTCTTCATGAACAAGTATATCTTCTCCGGTGCAGATGCAAGTATGCCACTGAGCTTTGTGGTGAAGAATCTTGAGAAGGCCGGCTTTGAAGTTCATTCAGTTGAGAATATCGGAATTCACTACTCGATTACTATCGACCGCTGGTACGATAACTGGATGCGCAATCAATCCAAGGTTGAGGCGAAGTATGGTCAGTTCTGGTTCCGTCTCTGGCAGGTCTTCCTCGGATGGTCCGTCTACATTGCTTCGCAGGGGAACTCTACATGCTTCCAAATCCTTTGCAACAAGAATCTTGAAACGTTCGACCGCACTCGGTGGGTTGGCGAGCTTGGTCTCGGTGAGAGAATTACCAGAGAGAATGGTATGGTGAACGTTGCGGAGAATTCCGCTGTCGAAACTGGAGAAGTTTCAATGTAGTTTCACCTACTTCTCAGGTGAAACAGAACCATACTTTCATGAGAGAAACGGAAGGGTGCTCCACGTGTGGAGTGCCCTTCTCCGTTCCACAGACCCACATTCAACATAAGAGTATTCTCACATTAGAAAATATAGGCAAGAGCTTTGACGATAAACCACTCGTCCAAGCCGTGACGTTTGGGCTTGAGGGGGGGGAACGAGTTGGGCTGATTGGTGCAAATGGTGCAGGGAAAACAACGTTGCTCAGGATTATCTCAGGTGAAGAAACTCCAGATACTGGACGAGTCTACCACTCCGGTACACCAGTTGTCCGCTACCTGTCGCAGAATCCTCCATTCAATCCTGAGATGTCCGTACTCGACACCATCTTTACTTCCGACAACGAAACGCTCCGACTCCTTCACGACTATGAGGAGGCCTGTCAGCTACTTTCTGAAGGGACGGGGGATCAAGAAGGATTGCTTGCAACGGTAAACGATCTGACGGCAAAGATGGAGGCTTCCGGCGCGTGGAGTCTTGAAACCGAGGCAAAAATTATTCTCGACAAACTTGGGATCACCGACGTATCAGCATTGATGGGAACTCTCTCGGGAGGACAGCGGAAGCGGGTTGCCTTGGCACACGCTCTGCTCGAGCGTCCCGACTTACTCATTCTCGACGAACCAACAAACCACTTAGATGCCGACACAATTGGGTGGCTTGAAGATTTCCTCTCCCGCTACTCCGGGGCACTCCTGTTGGTAACGCACGACCGTTATTTCCTGGAACGAGTTGTGGATCGAATCATCGAGGTAGATCGTGGCAGCGTGCAGAGCTACGGCGGGAACTATAGTTACTACTTGCAGAAGAAGGAGGAAGAGGAGGCTCGGAAAGAAGTTGAATCTCACAAGAGAGATATGCTGATTCGGGGTGAGTTGGCCTGGCTTAGAACAGGTGCGAAGGCACGGCGGACAAAGCAGAAAGCCCGCATTGAACGTGCCGAGGAGCTGATGAGTGCCCCACGTGAGGCGAAACGAGAACAACTCGATATTTCAGTTAGCTCGCGCCGACTTGGGAGCAAGATTGTTGAGATTAAAGGGCTTAGCAAAGCGTTCGGCAGGTTGAAGTTATTAGAAAACTTTACCCACATCATGCAGCCCGGGGAGCGCGTAGGAATTATTGGTGGAAACGGAACGGGGAAAACAACGTTGCTGGAGATGATCCTCGGACGTGTGGAGCCAGATAGCGGAACGATAGAGTTGGGGGAGACTGTTGTTATTGGGTACTACGATCAAGAGAGTCGTGCACTCGACGATGAGACCCGAGTAATTGATTACATCAATGAAGTTGCCGAGACGGTGCGAACAGCCGACGGAAGAAGCGTGACGGCGAGCCAGATGTTAGAGCAATTCCTCTTCACGCCAGAAAAACAGTATAGTCCAGTCGGCAATCTTTCAGGTGGAGAGCGGCGTCGCCTTTACTTACTCCGCATCTTGATGAAGGGGCCGAACCTTCTGGTGTTAGATGAGCCAACGAACGATCTCGACATCCAAACGCTGCAAGCCCTGGAGAACTATCTCGATAGCTTCAGTGGGTGTGTGATTGTTGTCAGCCACGATCGATATTTTCTCGACAGAACTGTTGACCACCTCTTCCGATTTGAAGGGGAAGGATATGTCCGCGAGTATCCCGGAAACTACTCTACGTTTCTCGATATACGTGAACGTGAGGATGAAGAGAGAGGATTGATAGAGCGCGAACGTGCAGAGCGTCGCCGAGCAGAAGAACGGACTCCTGAAGTTGCTACGAAAGCTGCCCCCAAAGGTGGGGGACGTAAGCTGACCTACAAGGAGCAAAAAGAACTTGAAGGTTTGGAACAAGCTATTGAAGCAGCCGAAGAGCGTAAGAGTCATCTTGAAGCAGAACTTCTCACTGCCGACTACGCAACAGCGAATACTCTTGCCGAAGAGTTAACAGCACTGAACGCACAACTTGATAGAGATGTAGAGAGGTGGAGCGAATTGGCCGAGTTGATGGAAGGGTAAATTTCCATGCGATTATCTCTGCGACAAATAAAAGTGCGGAGCGGAGACGATTGACTCTATGATAGGTACTATTGGAGTACTCTGCTGAACTTCAGTCCCGCTTTGCGGGACTGAAGTTCATAGCGAAGTTCTGAAGGTCATCACAGAAGAAATCTCCTAAGGGAGACCAGGCTAACGATCTTTCCGAATCATCACCCGCTGTGTCTCGTTCCACTCCCCAATTGTTAGGCGTAAGTAGTAAACGCCCGAGGCATACCCAACCGGATTCCACGTAGTCCGATATGTTCCTGCTTCCAAGCTCTCATTCACAATCCGCTCAACAAATTGTCCGGCACTGTTGAATACGTCGAGCGTGACATCCTCTTCTGACCCAACGTTGAACTCTAAGCGTGTCTGGTTAGCCAGAGGATTCGGGACAGCAACTGAAAAATGATTGTGGCTGTTCTTTCCTCCAAGAAAGTCGAGAGGGACAGATGTTGTCGTGTCGATAGTGTCAGGCGCGTATATGGCAATAGTCGTTCTCGTCCCAATACTACACTCCCCTACGGCGTTCGTCTTGAAGTAGATCGTTGTCTCGTAGTTTCCGGGTTTGTCGGAGATGAATTCGAGCCTAATTGTTCGACTCTCTCCAGACCCAAGTATAGCCCCGGCTAACGCATCAAGTTCACTTTGTGGAATTGAGAATCCATTCTCAAGCCCTGTCACCAGATTGTTCACATCATCGGAAAACTTCAGCACTCCCGCACCACTATTCTTAAGGGATATTGATCTTTGGACAGGCGTATTCGCTTTAGTACTATCGAAAGAGACGGGAGTCACACTCAAACAAGGAAGGAGGGTAGCTCCACGAAGCTGGAATTGACGCTCTCGGGCACACCCGTATGCAATAGTGAGTACTCCTTCACTTGATCCCCCCGCCGCTTTTGGAATGTATTGCACGAAGATGCGAAGGCTCTCTCCAGGAGCTAAAGATAAGGGGAGAGGCTTCTCTGTTTGTATGGTGAAAGCTTTGTCGGTGTTTGTGAGAGTGACGGCAGAAACAGCAAAGGTGCTATCCCCCTCGTTAATCAACAGGATGGTGGTATCCTTTGCCTCAAAACCGATTGTGACTGGGTCGAACCGAACTGTATCAGCCGTGGGGAATCGTCCCATCCGTTCGGCTTCGTAGCTGTACTGCACAATCTTCTGAGCACCCGTTCTATCGGTGATAAGTACTTGCGCCGAGGCATCTTTTTCGATGTTGATTGGGCGAACATTGAATTCAACTGCCGTGCTGCCATTTACAATGCCAGAAGGGGGGGAGACGACCTCAACCGTACTATTCTGGCTCTGTGGGTCGAGCGAAATCGAGCGGAGGCGGGCTGCTGGCAGAGAAAGGTCGAGCACAGAGACGTTTAGCTTCTCACACGCTCGCTTTGTGGTTATCAAGAGACTATCGGGGGGACCAACAACAAAACGATTTGGTGCAGCCGGGTAGCCGTAGGCAAGGCCAACCTGCTCATCGTAACGTGCCGGAACCCTCGAGTAGGTTTCAAATCCTTTCGAGACACCGTATATGGTGGCTGAGAAACGTTTTCCACTCTTTCCGCGCAGGTAGTAGGTTGTTCCGGGCAGAATACTGGTTGTCCCCCATACAAAGTTCGTTCCGGGTATTTTCCCACGATTGAAGCCAAATGGTTGCTCGGTTCCATCTCCAATTTTTATCCGAATCGAATCGACATCACTGGCTCGGGTAACCACATTAATGAAGTGCTCTAAGTTGCCAGGATTTGGAGGGGCAATAAAAGGGGCAAAGCTTGTCCACTGTTCTACGGGAACAATCTCAGTCATGTAAGCCCCCCACCCTTCATACTCGAGGCGGGTAATAACTCCGCCAAATCCAGTTTGGCTCTCAATAAGCGTGCTGATAGGAGTTGAAGCCATGTAAATCTGCGAAGGCTGGCTGGTCGTGAAAAATCCGGCTCGTGCCTCACCTGAAATTCTCTCGGAGTAAAACTCACCTTTTTGGACAGAAAATCTCTCTGCGCCAGCGGAAAACACATCTTGGTAAGTTCCATCAGTCTTCCCACTCGACGTTCCGTAAACGTAAGCGAACTCAGCACTTCGTTTCCCACGTGGATCTTCCCCCGCCCCACCAGTAATCCGCCGAGAGTCCCACGTTGGAGTGTAGACGAATTGCTTGCCGTGCGTTTCAATCGGGGCTAACCACTCGTACATCGCGTTCTTCAACGAGTTGCGTGAGATACCCTCGGCTCCGTCGAGGACAATTGTTCTGGTGTTGCCTGAGATAACTCCAATCGGTCGAGAAGCGTGAATCATAGTTCCAGCCAATGAGGTCTGTGTCTGGGTTATCCCCTCTTCTGATGTGTCGACACTGCTCTGTACCTGGTAGACTTCTCCAGCGTTCAATAGCACGTTTCTCGGTGCGCTGCCAGATAGTGGGGCTGTTGGCTCTATCGAAACTGAGGTTCCATCGTAAGCGGCAATAATGAGGATGTCAGCCGGAGCTTTCGCCGGTGATTGATTGAGAAGAAAACCGGAGCGGCGTACATCGGAAATCACCTCTCCCGGGAGAGTTGCCGCGACGTAATCAGTCCCCCAGTTCTCAACTGGTATCGGCGTCCAGCCATCTGCACCGAAAGGGGTAGCCATATAGCAGTACGCAATCACCGGAGAAGCTGCCTCGACAATGTATGCCCCCCGTGCTGGACTCCCAACCGTCGTTGTCACTACTCCACGGTCAGGGGTCAGGTCAATTAGTGCGAATTCTCCAGCAGTAAGTGAGAATGAGCGAGAGGAGGCAGATGGGTATGTGATCTGCACACTGGTTTGCACTGCCGAGTATAAGTAGAGATAGAAGGATGCCGCAATATTCTCAGTCCCTCCCGGATCGGCATTTGCAGCAGTGTCTGGGAAGGCGATCACGTAGCGTTGGCCGGAATTCCCTGCATCGTAGGGGAGGATTTGCGCAGAGAGATTTGCTAAAGCCGACAGCGAGCTAACCAGGAGAATGAGTGAAAGAAATCTCCACTGAACAATTGCACATCGCTTTGGAACCAAAGCAGAACCCATAGGCTCCGGGGCATTTGAACTTAACTGCATAGCAGAACTCATGGTTACTTCTTTCAGGATATTGGTTCGATTTATGTCGGAAATCAGAATGCAAAGTACGGACTGTTTTCGAACCTTGTCACGCATGATTGCTGTGAGCTTTTGTTCGAGTGCAGTACCATAGATGGAAAGGGAAGAGGCCAATTCTACCCCCAACGTTTGTATCTCTCACAAGAAGTTGATCGGGCTAATCATCCTGCCAAAGCACTTCGAGAACATCGTAGCTTCCGAAATAGCTCACCCATTCTGTTGAGCAATAACTCACTCCTCTTCGATCTTGTTCTTGTCACATCTTTCTGCTCTCACGTCAGGTGGCTGATCTTATGAGCAGAATCATTCTCCTAACACTAAGCATCTACCATGAAGCAAACACTTTTCGTCCTCTTCCTTCCACTTGTGCTAATCGGATTGGCTCTCACTCCCAGATTGAAAAGCCAGCAAGATATTGACTATGTCCTCGCTTCTCCAGCATACAATCGCGTTCATCCAGTAACCGATGCTGGCTGGAGTAGTTACAGACGCCAAGTAGCGGATCGCCTTGAATATCTCGAAGAGCTTCTCCTAAGTCGGGACGTGAGGAGCTGGCCGAAGGAGTTGCAGGTTGAGAGAGCAGAGAATATTGAACGCCTTCACAACTACCGCAAGGCAGAGCGTTTCCCAATCAACTACGATCATCCTGAAGAGCAGCTCCCATGTTTCCTCGACCGCGAGGGGAATCTTTGTGCTGTGGCATACCTGATTTCTGAGTCAGCAGGGATGGACTTGGTGAGAGAGATTAACTCTAAATATCAGTACGCGACAGTTTCAGAGATGAAGCTAAATGAGATCGATCAGTGGATTGCTGCTTCCGGTTTGACGCGAGAAGAGATCATCACAATTCAGGAGCCAGGGTTTACACAGCGCCCAGTGTTGATAGAAGATTTGCTTAAGAGTTCAACCTTTGTTCAAATACCTGATACGCTGAGCCTGTACATGCCGGTGGACTCAACGCAACTCTATCGGATTGACTCAACCAGCCTTAGCCTGAGGAAGTAATACCACATTCAAATAAGGAAGACGTATTGTCGGAGAGAAAGGAGTGTATTCTCATCAGTTGCTCCCCTCACCTGGGATCGTGAGAGGGGCTGGGGGAGAGGGCGAAGAACGGTGACATACGTCATCGCTAACTGAATTCGGTATAAAATTCTGATTGGAGATATAGTGGAGTATATAGAAGAGGGTGTCCAGATAAAACTGGACACCCTCTTCTTATTTACTTCAGTGAGGAGTGTTCTTCTCAGCGAACGACATTCATTCGTTGAATCACAACGTTCCCCTCAACTTCCAATACCACGAAATATGTAGCAACTGGAAGGTCGCTCATATCAGTCTGAAGCTCTCTCTCCCCAGCCTTCTGCACGCCCCCCTCAATAGTCCGAACCAGTCGACCATCGAGAGTGTAGATGTTGCAGAGAACATGAGAATCTTTTGAGAGCGTATAGCCGATGGTTGCCGAACCAGATGTTGGGTTCGGCGCAATCTGCACCATCATTGATGCCGCAGTTGTTAGTACCGAACGCTCCTTGTTACTCTGGAATTCATCGCCACTTTCGTGAATCGTAACCGACGGGTTATCAACAGTTGGTGCAGTTGTTGTTCCCTCACCACCGAGAGCGATTGTGCGCGGAGTGTTTGGCTCGTTGCTGTGAATCTCAATCGTAGCAAGGTGAACCCCCTGCGTTGTAGGCCCAAAGGTTACCTCGAAGAATTCGGTCTGTCCCGGCTCAAGAACTCGGCGACGGAGTGGCGTGATTGTGTATTCCGTCGCACTTGCTCCGGTAATGTCTATCCTGTCGAAGACCGTTGGGAGTGTCCCAGAATTAGTTACTGTAAAGTAAGCGCGTGCCAACTCACCGACAGGTACCCCCTTATTCTCAAAGAGAGAAGTTGGATTTACCGTCAGTATTCTTGTGCCAGCATATCCCCGAATCGTAGCCCGTGTTGTGTCACCATTGGTCAGAATAATCAAAATCTCAGCCTTCCGCATACCATCTGTGCTGTTCGGGTCAGGAAGGAGGGTTACTCCAAGATTAAGTTGCTCACCCGGCTTGAGCGTAAATGGAACTGCAGGCCACGGATTGTTTGGATCCATAACAATGTCTCCAACACCCCCCACAATCTCGATGCTCTTGATGGAGACGTTCTCCATCTTCGTGTTTTCCAGTGGAACAACACCGCTGCTCGACTCCGCGCCGATAGCTGCCGGGGCAAGGTTCAGGTCTCTTGCCTCTAAGTCGAACTTACCCTGTCCATAAAACTCCCAGTAGTAGATGCCACGTTCGGTAACTTCAGGAACGATCAGTGAAGAGTCGTTTGTGATAAGCCGAACGGTTGCTCTACGGCTTCCTGAGCGGATAGGACTAAAGCGGACGTTGAGGTCTAAACTCTGTCCCGGAAGGAGCGTGTATACACCGTTAGTTTTCGTTCCACCGGTAACACCTATAATTTCAAATTCATCAACGTCTCCCGACTCAAATCGGAGACCTTCCTCTGATATCCGTAGATCGCAGTCGCCATCGTTATAGAGCGTGGCCGTAGTCGTGCTGCTCTCTCGAACTTTCGTTTTCGTGAAAACAACCGAAGTTGGACGCCCTTGGTTCGGACCTGAAGTAAGTTCGGAGCCGAGACCTCGACTGTAGATCGCGGCTGAGAGAAGACCTTGTGTGGAATCGCCAAACACGTTCGGGTTCCGCAAATTGAAGGCATTCGTTGGGAAATATATCTTTGCGAACCGTTTGCCCGACGATACTGGAATAAAATTGAGATAGAAAAATCGCGACTGTCCTTCAGGAACGATAAGACTATCGAACCGACCATTTGCAGTGCGAGGAGCAACGCCCGGTGCAGCACTTAAGAAATAGTCTTGACTACGGACTGGCTGGCCAAAGTTGTCGCGTAGTAGAGGATAGGAGGGAACCCCTTGACCCAAGAGAGTGTCGAGGAAGTAGCTCTCTAAGTTCCGCACCACAAAGTCACCTGTCCCAAGGTTCACGGCCTCGAGTCGAATGGAAATCACCGACTCACCAACACAGGTCTCTCGATCTCGTAACAGCCGTGTGCTCGATGTGATTGGATCCCCTTCCAAATAAATTTGGCCACCGGGAGCAGAAATGAAATTCCTCAAGATGAAAGTCCGAACCTCCCCATCCGCTGTTACCCGGAGCGTTGCCTCTTGATATCCAACACCGTTAAGTGCGTTGAACGTAATCGTTGGAATCGATGATCCTCCAGCCGGGACAGTTTCGAAGGCCGGCGAGATTTCGTATGAGCCGGTCGGATCGTTCAATGTATATGTCACATCGAAAGGTTGATCGCAACCCTTTGCGTTCGTCAGTTGGCTTATCCGAATTGGTTTATAACTATCGGAAGAACCAATGGGAACCTGAATGCCGTCGAACAGGACATCTTGACTTTCTAACGTTGGCGTTCCACCCTCTGACTCATCACCAACCCATTCGATACAGCGGAACCCTTCTCCTTTTAGCGTATAGCTTCTGTTGAACCCTTTATTGCTGGTGATCCGAAGCGTTGCCTCACGCAAGCCTGTATCTGATGGAATAAAGTTCAACTGTGGTGTTATCGTCTGAAGCGAACCGATGGTTCCCGACGCTGGCGTAATTGAATAATCTGCCGCGGCTGTCCCACTGAAGACGAAGGAGTAGGTGACGGAGCCGCACGGGAACTCACCCATTGTGAGACTAAAAGGTTGTAGTGACAGGGTGTTCCCTACTTTCCCACGAGTTCCGTTGAGTAGTACTGCACCACTGTCCATCGTTGCCGTCCCTCCCTGTGCAGTGTTGCCGGCAATCGTGAAGTTCTTCTCGCAAGGACGGAGTGTGAAAAGTGTGTTCTGGCTGATTGGAGTAGCGCTCAAGTCGTTGATAGCAATCGAACCACTTGCTGAATTTGGGTTGCCGAGTGCGACGGCAAGGAAGTTCGAGGTTGTTAAGGCCGTACCAATTTGCCCATTCCCGTCGGTTGCGTCAGTTGACCCCATCGTGCCGTACCAAAGTTCGATTTTGTTTGAACCTTCGTACAAGCGTACTTGAAAGTGATACTCGGTAGTTGTCCCGTTACCATACCAGAGGTAGGCTTCCCAGTCAACAACTCTGATTCTGTTCGGAGCCGATCCTACCAACTTCGTCCGCACTCCATTGCCACTTGCAACAAGGTCGTCGAAGAAAGCAGTGACAATCGGGTGAGGACACCCCCCTTCGTTGAAGCTGTAGTAAGCGTAGATTGAAGGATAGGAGATCGACGTGGTGCTGCCGAGCATCATCGGACCGTTGGTACTTGCGATGAAGTATGACTGCGTCTGGCCATCTAACAAAAAATCAAAGCCGATCGATTGAGTGGATGACCAAACGTCATCGTTCCCGCTCGACATCAACGTTGTCGAGCCAGTCATATCAATGGCTGAGCCTGAGCCGTCGATGAACACGTAGTCGGTAGCCAGATTTGCTTGCGCAATTCCGAAGGTGCTCATCAGAAGAGGAATTAAGAGTGGCGCAATGCGTCCGGGGATTTTCATAAAGTTCACCTATGAAGTTAAAAGTGAGAAAGAGCATGTAATGACAATCTGCGGGAAGGAGACTGAAATGGTAGAAGGAGAGGAGGTTCACACCTCGCGCTTCCTGTTGCTTGGTAGTGCTTATCTAAAGGCACTCTTGCGCACTTCAGTGATTGTGTATTTCGCTGTTCAACGGGCATGTTGAACTATTTACCTCCATTAAAAATTGACGTAACGTCAAAACATCGTGAAATTGGAGGTGAGATGCAAAGAAAAAAACAGTATTGAGGGAACAGAGAGGACAATTCGTAGTCCCAATCAGGTTGATCTTGCTTTTGCATGAGATTCTACACCCGTTGACCGCACCTTCTCTCTCTGTTGGTTTTGATGATCCTCTCATCAAAGCACATAGATGCAACATCTGGTATGTTGGTGGAGTACTCTCTCCCCTTCGACACGAATGGTTCTCATTAATGATTCCCTTTTTATGCTCGGATTTCTGAAACGATGGCTAAAGATCGATGAGAAGAGATCGGAAGAGACAATCTTCAGAGAGGAGTGGAGAGGTATCCTTCGGAGGAATGTCTTCTACTACCATATTCTTCCACCGGATCAGCAAGCAAGACTTGAACAGTTGGTGATCTCATTTTTGAGTGAAAAGTCATTCGAGGGGGCTGGAGGGTTGCGCGTAACTGATGAGATGTGTGTGACGATTGCTGCCCAAGCCTGCATATTGGTTCTTAAGCGAGAAGGGGAGATTTACCCCGGACTTCGCACGATTATTCTCTACCCTGCTGCCTTCGTTTCCGAAACTCGCCGCTACGATGGGGGAGTGATGCACGAGGGGAGGCAAGTTCGGCTTGGTGAGTCGTGGGATCGTGGCATTCTCATTCTTTCGTGGAGCGATTCGTTGCGTGGTGGATTGGTGGGAGGGGACGGTTCAAACCTTGTCTTCCACGAGTTCGCTCACCAGCTCGACAACGAGTGGTTGTTCGGAACTGGGGTTCCCGACCTGGGGAAGAAAGAGCTGTACGAGCGGTGGAGTCGAGTGATGAATCGGGAGTTTGAAGAACATGTTCGGCGGGTAAGCTCAGGTGAACCGACAGTAATTCACCCATACGGAGCCACCAACCCGGCTGAGTTCTTTGCTGTCCTCACCGAACTCTTCTTCGAACAACCGCACCAACTTCAGCGGGCGCACATAGAGGCCTATCAACTCTTGAAAGAATACTACCGACAAGATCCCGCACTTCTTTTCCCAGAGGAATCGGAACCGTTCATGTAAGGGAGCTTCGCTAAGGAGAGAGAGGCTTCATGATTGATCCACTGATTCTACTTCTAACTCATCTCACTTCCATCAAGTACTTGCACAACAGGCTGTTGAACGTATCGCCCTTTTGTCTATCAGCCACTGAGCATTGCCAACCCAGAACTTCCATCTTCCCAATCATGCCGTTCTCAACGGAAAGAGTAACTTTGCCGCCGCGTTGAAATCGTGAGGTTCACGTTTGATTTCAACACGCACTATTCAGTATTCAATCTACTACAGAACAAGAAGATCGTATGAGCGACTACAAACAGTGGGATAGCCCACCAGCAATGACTATTGATGCGAACGAAGCCTACAAAGCTATCGTCAACACGAACAAAGGGAAAATTACCGTAGAACTCTACGCAGAACATGCACCTATCACTGTCAACAACTTTGTCTTCCTCGCTAACGAGGGATTTTATGATGGAGTGAGCTTCCACCGCGTTATTGATGATTTTGTGATTCAGGGTGGAGACCCAACGGGAACAGGAGCGGGTGGCCCTGGATACCGATTCGAGGATGAAACTACAGGGAATCCTTTGAAGCATGGAACCGGAATGCTCTCGATGGCGAATGCCGGACCAAACACAAACGGCAGCCAGTTCTTTATCACGCACTCGCCACAGCCACATCTGGATGGACGGCACACGGTCTTCGGCAAAGTTGTTGAAGGGATGGACGTTGTGAACGCTATCGAGCCGGGGGATGTGATGCAGACGGTGACGATTGAGTCGTAAGGAAGAGGTGATCGAGCTATATATCACTTCAGCATGACAATACTTGAGATGTCACTCAGAATCTGTCGGAGGCAGATGAAGAGTCCAGCAAGGTTTGTGAAGGAATGAGGTATTACTCTATATCTCGGGCGAGATGATTCGACATCCGCTGCAGGCGGATCAGCATGACAAGCCGAGTTGTTCTGACAACACCAGATTTGACACTGAGAATCTGTCGCAGGTGGATGAAGAGTCTCACAGGCGTTGAAGTGAAGTCGATAAAAGCTCAACACATCCTGCGAGATGCTTCGGCGGCTCTCAGCATGACAGGAGGATATGGTGTTCTCAATAATACTTGAGATGTCACTCAGAACGAAGCGAAGCGGAGTGAAGAGTCTCGCAGGGTTTGTGGATGAGTGAGGTATTGTTATACAGCTCGAGCAAGATTCTTTGGCATTCCCCTCAGGCAGATCAGTATGACGGAGGGGAATAAACGTGAGAACGGGTGAAGATATTAACGTCTTCACCCGTTCGCTTGATCCTCAAAAGTTTTTAAAGTGCTGCCAACAAGTTTTTCCCTAAAACCAAATATCCTACTCCACACTCTCCACTCAATAAACTCTACGAACTCGCAACTCTACTCTCCACTCTATAAACTCTACGAACTCACAACTCTTACTGGCATGGTTTCCTGACTAAGGCTGTAATCCGTCTGTTCTGTCCACGCACCCGTTCAAGTGATTCTGCTGAGAGAGAATTTGTGCCAGATTCTGGTTCGTTGATTTTCGGCAGACGGCTTCCGTAACCTACTGTGCCGAGTAGCTTGTTCGGGCTGACCCCGTTGGCCACCAACCAATCGCGCACACGATCTGCTCGCAGCTTCGACAACTTGAGATTCCAGTCTGGATTCCCTTCACTCGAAGTATGCCCCTCGATCAGAACCCCAACGTCGTCACACTCTTCAAGGAAGTTTAGCAACTGCACCAAGTTCTCACCTGTTTCGGGACGTGTGAAATCGAGGTCATCACTGTTCTGCCGAAAGTAGATATTCGAGAACTCTTTCCGCTCACCCGATTCAAGTTTTGGATAGCCCCCCAAGTCAGGGTCAGTTAGAGGATCAATCCCTTCTCTGCCAACCGGACAGCCGAGGTTCTCAGGTGTTCCCGGAATTGTTTGACAGTTGTCGACGCCGTCGAGAACGCCATCTTCGTCAGTGTCGGGGGAGAGGGGATCGGTTCCAGTTCTGGCTAGCTCTTCGTTGTCGGTAAGTTGATCT
>JBFWSB010000040.1:0-18816 GCA_050248595.1 Kapaibacterium sp. (SeqCode) | reverse complement strand
TACCAGACCCCAACCGAGAGGGGAGAGAATCGGTTCACTTCCGTCTTGTTTGCTCTGCGTAAGGAGAGCACGCACGTTGTTAGCCATGAGTTGCACGGTTTATTGAGCCGATGGTCTCTTTTGGGTGATGTCCTTCTGCTATAGATTTTACCACCAAGAACACCAAGTTCGTTTGAGGCAAAACGATGTTGACTATCGAACCTTACCCACCAGTTTTTTGTTCAGTCTTTTCTGAAGAGATCGCGGAAGAAGATGTGTTGGCTTCCATCTTTTGATAGAGCATCAATCGTGGTGTTGTTATCACTACTTGATATTCTTCTTCGAACATCTTCCACAATTCTTTTTTCTCTTTGAATAGGTCAAGGCTCGTCTTATTTGTCCCTGTAACTACTGAGATTGGGTCAACTGACTGAAGTACGATAAACCGGGGACGTTCACCCAAAAGATACGACACTGTGGAATCTCGCCACTCAGTTGGAGCAAAAGGGGCAATGATGAACCCTGCGTGGAAGACATAGAAGTCTGGCACGTAGTTGCTTGCCAAGTAAATCTGCGATGCAACGCCGGAACTGACAAACAACTTCTCTCCTTGCTGCCGATGCTCCTGTACATAGTCTCCAACCTCTCGCATCTCCCAGAGGGCACATTCATCTTTTCCTTCTTGCGAAGCATAGTAGTTATCGAACGACTTTGCACCCGAGGTGAGCATGATAACGGTCGAGCCGTAGTGGAATGCGTAGCGTGAGAGAGGACCGAGAGCAACGAAGAATAACAGTGTCGACGAGAGAACGAACCACAAAAATCTGTCGGACTTTCCTTTCAACAGTGTGGCGATGCCGGAGATGAGTCCGAAACTTGCTAAGGCAACGCCAAATGGGAAGAATCGGAGGAGGTGATAGGAGAACCACTTCCCCTCTACGGCAATTGAGATCAGTAGGAAGAAACAGAGTATCGTGCAGAGTCGAAGGAAGATACTGCCAGCAGCACTTACCTTAGATTTTGATGTAGTCTCACCACCATTTGGTGAGAGTGATGCGTGAAGGTCTCCGTTTGTGATCTGCACAATTCCCCAGATTGTCGCGATCAGCATTGTCAACGAATATTCATCACCAAGTCGAGCTGGCATTAGTTGAAGCATCAGCCGAATGGAACCTCGCAGTGATTGCCACTGCAATCCTGTGTATCCGGCGAGGAATTCCTGCATGTTCAGAAACCCGTGATAGGCGTCGAACAGAGTTAAGTAGAGAAAGAAGAGGCCAACGATAAGGCCAAAGCCTAATGACAAACCAGCGTAGTTCCGAACTCTAATTCTCCACGAATCGTTGATGAGAAGGAGATCGCCGAAGAGGAATGCTGCGAGAGTGATCCCGAGTGTGAACTTCATAAAGGTGAGGAGTCCGCAGAGAATGCCAATCGCAATGAACCCTACAAACGTTCTTCTGTAGAGAAATAGCCAGACAGCCGGAAGGATCAACAAACCAGCGAAGCTCTCTACTTGCGAGGTATTTGCAAAGTTCAACCCGATGTAGAGGAGAGCATAGAGAATTGCGGCGACGATTGCCTGTAGATCACGACCTGTGGTGCGACGAGTTAGGGCGATTAAAAGCCAGCAGGTGACAAGCTGCGCTATCAAGTCGAGCAAGCGCATCGAGATTGGGTGATCTCCGAAAAGGGCAATAGCGATTGCATTCAGGTAATAAATCAACGGCGGCTTTACGTCGACAATGTCCCGGTAGGGGACAGCCCCCTGATAGAAAATTTTTTGCCCGGCAACGTAGAAGAGGCCGTTATCGGCTCCGTTCGGAAATGCCAGCAGAGGGAGGAAGAGAATCAAGAGAAGAAGTCCGAAGAGAAACCACGTAGTTCGCGAGAACTCAATTCCATCGGTCTGCTCGAATAGAGCAAGACGCTCACGGATCCTCTCCGTGAGCGTCTTCTTGATTGTTGGACTATATGTCTGCGGTTCAATCGACAACTTAGCGTTGCTCAATGGGTGTATACTCCAGATCGCGCTGGCCGATGTAGATCGATCCCGGACGGATCAGTCGGTTATCGTTCATCTGCTCGATGTAGTGGGCAACCCAACCCGACACGCGACTAACAGCAAAGATCGGCGTGTAGAGATCAATCGGGATTCCCATCATATAGTAGCTCGATGCTGAGTAGAAATCAACGTTCGGGTTGATATGCTTCTCGTTCACCATGATGTTCTCGATAATCTGCGACATCTCGTACCACTTCCTCTCACCGGTATCCTCTGCCAAACCTTCCGACATGCGGCGCAAGTGTGTTGCGCGTGGATCTTCGGTCTTGTAAACCCGGTGTCCGAAGCCCATCACCTTCACTTTGTTTTCAAGCGCACTACGCAACCATGCTTCGGTCTTATCCACGTCGTTGATCTTCAAGAGCATTTCCATCACTCGCTCGTTTGCACCACCGTGCAACGAACCTTTCAGCGCGCCAACCGCTCCGGTGACTGCCGAGTAGATGTCCGACAGCGTTGCTGCAATTACGCGGCAAGCAAAAGTCGAGGCGTTAAAGCCGTGATCTGCGTGAAGAATCAATGATGTGTCAATTAGCTCCACTTTCGCATCCGATGGCTCTTCGCCGAAGAGCATGTAGAGGAAGTTCCAAGCAATTGACTTCCCGGACTTCGGCATCAGTGGTTCTGCTCCATTCCGTGCGCGGTGGAACGTTGCAACGGCAATCGGTGTCTTTGCAATCAACCTGATTGCCTTTCGCCGGTTTGCCTCGTCAGAGTTATCCTCCGACTCGTCGTCGTAGTAAGCCAACGAACTGAGGACTCCCCGAAGTGCCGCCATTGCGTTGACACCGTTCGGAAGAGTCTGAATCATCTTAATTACTTCCTGTGGAAGTGATGATTCTTCCTCTATTTTTTTACTGAACTCATCCAGTTCACTCTTTGTCGGGAGTTTCAGGTTGAGCAACAGATATGCAGTCTCCTCAAAACTTCCCTTTACGAGATCGTGGATGTTATAGCCGCAATAGGAAAGTAGTCCTTGCTGCCCGTCAATAACGCTCAGTGCGGTCTCTCCCGCGACAATTCCTTCAAGCCCTTTCTTCGGCTGGGCTCCTTCTGACTCCGCCATAGCAAATACTCCTTAACGTTGATGAATGTTCTATCCGTAGATTCAACAAAACAAAATATGAATCACACTCGGTTCTTTCAGGCTTCAGCCAGTTAAAATGTTTCGCGAAACGTTGAAATGGGTCTTCAATTCCCCGTTCCGCCCTAACTTCCGCTATGTTCAGTCGATCATTTCCCTTTTTTATCGCGTCTCGCTACCTAAAACCGTCGCGACGCAACCGATTTCTCAGCTTTATCACGGCGATTGCAATCGTTGGGGTAACCTTGGGGACTTGTGCTCTGTTGATTTCACTTTCGATCCTGCGTGGGTACGATGAGAC
Organism: Kapaibacterium sp. (SeqCode); assembly: GCA_050248595.1. GTDB lineage: Bacteria > Bacteroidota > Ignavibacteria > OLB7 > OLB7 > JAGWAZ01. Next base: position 15,387 of record JBFWSB010000040.1, on the reverse strand, counting down.
CCTCAGGACAACGATTATCGACTTTATGGGGCACATCGAGATTTCTGGATACTATGCCAACGACAGTCTTGTGGGTGGGGAATCTATCGGCAATGGGCTGCGGGGGCGTATTCCCGAAATCAAAGCTATCAGTCCCTTTGTCCGACGTGAGGCAATTATCCGTTCCAGTAAAGGATTGGAGGGGGTTCTCCTGAAGGGAATGGAGTCGACAGAGGACATCTCTGCGATTCGAGAGACGGTGATTGCTGGCGAGTTCTTGAGTCAGAAGGTGAGTTCGGAAGAAGGAGCACTCCCCCCACTTGTCATCGGGAAGCGGCTCGCAGATCGCTTGTTCGTTGGCCTCGGCGATACCGTTGTACTCTTTATTGCCGCCGGAGTCCCCGATGTGAATACACCCCCACTGATCGAGCAGTTTGTCGTTACTGGGGTCTACCGTTCTGGCATGGCGCAATACGATGACATTTATGTCTTCACAACAATTCAAGCTGCCCGGCAGCTCCTTCAGTATAGTCCCGATATTGTTTCTGGATTTGATGTGATGCTGAGCGACCCGGAGAAGATTGGAGAGGTTGTTCAACAGATTCGTCACGATTCAGGTGGAAATTACTGGGCAGAGTCGGTTTTCGAACTTTTCAGTTCAATTTTTGCTTGGATTGACTTGCAGCGGATGTTGATCCCAATCGTGATGGCCATCATTGCAGTTGTTGCCACCTTCAACGTGATCTCAATTCTTTTGATGACAGTTCTGGAAAAGACCGAATCTATCGGAACACTCGCAACAATCGGAGCCAGTCCCAGAACGATCATGAAGATATTTGTCTCGAAAGGAGTTCTCGTTACCAGCATCGGCGTCTTTTCTGGTGCTGCCTTGACGCTGATCTTCTCGATCCTTCAGCTTCGGTATGGACTGATCGGACTTGAAGCCGACATCTATATTTTCGAGTCGGTTCCGATAGCAATTGATCCTCTCCACTACATCGTGGTGATTCTCGGCACAATTCTGCTGGCCATGTTGGCAACACTCATCCCGGCAGCAATTGCTTCGCGACTTCGCCCAGTGATGACGTTGAGATTCCAGTGAGTTAGAGTGTGGGAGTTTATAGAGTGTATAGAGTTCGTAGAGTTGAGAGTCCATCGCGGCGGATAGAGTCGTAGGGAGCAAAAACCTTTGCTCCCACTCGAGTACATCAGTGTAGAGTTTCTAAAGAGAAGAGTTCTTGTTTTTTTAGTGCCACGCTATGATTGCTGCAAATAAATTAGGTATCTCCTTCGGTGGGGATACCCTTTTCAGTGGTGTTACCTTCACGATTAACCCCGGCGACCGAGTTGGTCTCGTTGGGGCAAATGGTGCTGGGAAGACAACGTTGATGCGTATCCTGATTGGGGGGCAGACTCCCGACGAAGGGGAGATTATGAAGCGGTCGAGTGCCGTTGTCGGCTATCTCCCTCAGGAGGGGATTGCCCTGAGCGATACAACCGTGCGCGAGGAAGTGCTGAAGGCTTTTGGTGAGCTTACGGCCATGGAAGAGCGCATCGCAGAGCTGAGTGAGGAGATTTCCCGTCAACACGATGCTGGCGGAGAGAATGTGCCCGAGCTTCTGGAGGAGTTAGGAGAACTTCAACACCGTTTCGAAGGGATGAATGGCTTCTCTGCCAAAGGGGAAGTTGAAAAAATCTTGATGGGTCTCGGCTTCAGGCCAGAAGATCTGGATCGTCCCTGTTCCGAATTCTCCGGCGGTTGGCAGATGCGGATCGAATTGGCAAAGCTGTTGCTGCGCGAACCCGATCTTCTGATGCTCGACGAGCCGACGAACCACCTCGACATTGAATCTCTCACCTGGCTTGAGAACTTCCTCCGCTCCTATCATGGTGGCATTCTCGTCATCTCCCACGATCGTGCCTTCCTCGACGCTCTCACTACCCACACCTACGAAATGGCGAACCGGAGCTTGACGGTCTATACCGGCAACTATTCGGTCTACATTGCAGAGAGAGAGAAACGGAGAGAACTGCAACGCTCTGCCTATGAGAATCAACAGAAGATGATTGGCGACACAGAGCGGTTCATCGATCGCTTTCGCTATAAGAATACGAAGGCTGCCCAGGTGCAATCGAGGGTGAAGATGCTCGAGAAGCTGGAGCGGATAGAGCTTCCAGAAGCAGATGAGTCAGAAATCCACTTCCGCTTTCCCGACGCACCTCGAAGTGGTCGTGTTGTGATGGAACTGAAGGGAACCACCAAGAGATATGGCGACAACCTCGTCTTGAAAGATGTTGACTTTGCGTTAGAGCGAGGGGAGAAGGTCGCCTTCTTGGGAAGGAATGGGGAGGGGAAATCGACAATGAGCAGAATTCTCGGTGGGATTGAGTCGTTCGAAGGGGAGAGAATTCCGGGACACAATGTTGAGATCGGATATTTTGCTCAGCATCAAGCCGAAGACCTCGATCCTCGCATGACTGTTCTCGACACGCTCGACGTTGTTGCCACCGGCGATATTCGGACACAACTTCGTTCACTTTTAGGAGCATTTCTCTTCAACGGCGACGATGTCTTCAAGCCGGTCTCCGTTCTCTCCGGTGGTGAGAAATCACGGCTTGCCTTAGCGAAGCTGCTGCTGCAACCCCGCAACCTTCTCATCCTCGACGAGCCGACGAACCACCTCGACATGGCGAGCAAAAATGTTTTGAAGCGTGCCTTGATAGAGTTTGAGGGGGCTATCGTTCTGGTATCACACGATCGCGACTTCCTGCGAGGCTTGGTGGAGAAGTGTGTTGACTTTCGGAACAGGAAGATCAAGGAACATATTGGTGGCATCGACGACTACCTCCGCTATCACGGCTCCGAACGTATCGACGATGTCTTCGGACCTCGTTCCCCTTCCCCTGAGAAAAGCCAGCGGAATGATACAGGGGAAGAGAGTGCCCTTTCGCGGAAGGAACAGAAGAGAAGGGATGCTGAACTCAGAAACAAGCGATATGCGGCCACTAAAGAGTTGAAGACAAAACTTGCCACTGTCGAGAAGAGGGTCGAGGTGATGGAGGAGGAGAAACTCAAGTTGGAAGGAGAGCTGGCTGATCCTGAAATCTACTCCGATGGAGAACGCTCACACAAGGTACAGAAGAAGTTGAAAGATGTGCAGTCGGAATTGAACGATCTCTACAACAAGTGGGAAGAACTGGCTGCCTCAATTGAACAGGCCGAAGCAGAGGTCGCAGAGGAATAAGTTGGTTGGGAGGTAGAAGATTTTTCTGGAGAAGAGTAGGTCTGTCTGTATGAAGTGTCGTCTAATCTAATTCTCCTCGTCCACTCTCAACAGACTCGTTCAACAGATTCAATTCCACATTCAATGGCTGTAACTGGTTGCATATGTTTCAATCAAACCTTTGCCGAGGCTCTACGCACAGCGCGAAAGTTCTCCGCCACAAACGTGGAGCAGTTGCAATATCACTTGGAGATCAGTGCTAAGTGTGGCCTTTGTATTCCCTACGTACAACAAACCATTGAGACTGGAGTGACAGAGTTTGCCGTGATGAACGAAGCCGACATACAATACTGGAGTTCGCGAGCAGGAGAGGTACGAAAGGGGGGGAGAGAATGAGCCATGCGTTCGCGATGTGGTCAGGGGGGAAAGATTCTCACTTTGCGCTCTTTCGCGCAATGCAGGCAGGGATGAAACCGGAGGTCTTGCTTACGTTCATCGACGCAGAAACTGACCTGGTGCTCTCACATCGGCTTCCTCCAGAGCTTATCGAAGAACAGGCACGCCTTATCGGTATCCCCCTGCTAAAAATTCGGGCAGACTACCAGACCTACGAGCGGGAGTTGCGGAACACTCTCTTCGATCTCCGCTCCGATGGTATCACGCGGGGAATCTTCGGTGACATTCACCTGAGAGAGCATCGAGACTGGTTTGAAGAGCGGCTTTCAGAGTATGCGATGCGGGCAGTCTTTCCACTCTGGAACATCCCGACAAACCTTCTCATCAAACAACAGATGGAGTTGATGCGCTCTGTGATCGTTCAGATTGATAGGAAGATGAGTGAGTCATACCTCGGCAGAGATGTCAACACAGAGTTTATTGAGTATCTGCTTGAGAATGGGATGGATCCCTCTGGTGAATCGGGGGAGTACCACACCTTCGTCTGCCGTAGTCCACTCATGAAAAAACAGATTGTCCTAACCCACGCCGAACGCCGAGCAACACCTGAAGTTATCGGACTCGAAATCGACTTCTGGAAAGTGGAGAAGATGGGTTGATAGAGTTCGTAGAGTTGAGAGTTTATAGAGAGGAGAGTGAATGAGTGCGTGAGTGTGTGGGTGTGAGAGTGCCGGGTCAGGGTAGGCGTAGGTCTTCAGCCTGCCCTCAAAAAACTGAACAATCCTTTCCTCTGTGTATATTCGCCCCTCAAAAATTTACCCCTGTAGAGAAAGAAGAGTATTCAACAAGATTGAACAAATGCCAATGAAGCGTCTGGAAAATAAAGTCGCGATTGTCACCGGTGCGGTAGTAGGAAATGGACGGGCTTTCTGTCAGCGTTTGGCTGAAGAGGGAGCCAGCGTCATGATTGCCGACATTGCCGACGCAACCGAGGTGATCGAAAACGTTCGCGCAAGTGGAGGAAAGATCGACGCCGTTCGCGTTGATGTGACCAGTGAGAAGGAGACAAAGAAGATGGTAGAGAAGACGCTCAGTCGGTTTGGGCGAGTAGACATTTTGGTGAATAACGTTGGCTTCTACCACGAAGAGCCATTCGAGTTAATTGCCTTCGACGAGTGGAAGAAGATGCTGTCGATCAACTTGGACAGTCTCTTCTTAACAACAAAAGCTGTTCTCCCGGCGATGAAGGAGAACGGGTTTGGTCGAATCATTGCGTTGAGTTCAGATACTGTCTGGCTTGGAACCCCTTACTTAGTTCACTACATCACCAGCAAGATGGGAGTGATCGGCTTCGTCCGTTCGCTGGCGAGTGAAGTTGGGAAGTATGGCATCACGGCCAATGCCGTCACTGTGGGGCTAACTGCAACACAGCGTCCTCCGGGTGAAAAGCTGATCGGGAACATTCTCGAACATCTCCTCCCTCAGCAGGCAGTGCACCGGGCTGATGAACCGGAAGATATTGCCGAGGTTGTCGCCTTCTTGGCCTCACCCGAGTCGTCGATTATTACTGGACAGACGATTAACGTAGATGGCGGGATGGCGCGGCACTAAAGAGCGGAAGTTCTTCAGTTGTTCTCAACTCTATCTCGCGTAGCTCTTCCATAACCGGCTGTAGCAAAGCCAGCGGAGAGTTCTAACTCCTCGTGTCGGGAGTGAAGCACCGTCCGGGTGGCAAGGCTCCGCTTTACGAGCACTCCCCACCAGGTGGAGCCGAGTCGTGGGAGCTGAGCAGCAATGCTGAGGGGGATAGAGGCAATTTGAACTGGAATAGAATCCGAGCCGAAGAGTACCGACGAGATAATGTAGAGGTTCGGAGTAGTGCCACTTGAAACGATCTCAAAGCCGAACCGGGTGGCGTACTGCCGAAGGTGACCGAAGCCGAGATAGTAGCGTCCTTCCGGATAGTAGTCCAGCCAGCGTTTTGTGCTAATTCTCCGCTCCAACGACTCCCAGTTTGCACCACCGGCAACCAACAATCCTTCTGGCTTCAGCCAGAGTCGAGATTTTAAGAAGAGATCTGATGGGGAGGGGAACGATTCCATACTCCGAGCGCAAAGAATCATATCAAACTCTTCCGGTGCAAAGGCCGCACTCCCAATCCTTCCACTGTGCTGATTCAATATCAGTCGACGATCTTGAAACCGCTCTAACCGCTCTTCTGGAACATTGCCGATCAACAGAATCTTCATCGGCGTTGTCTCTCTGTTTTGATATGTCAACCGACGGAGAGCGGTCTCGAAAAACCAAGAGGAGAGGAGTCGTTCTTCAGGGAGATCATCTTCCTGCCGAGCATGTTGCACCAAACCACAAACGTGGCAGCGGTGGAGCGTTGCCAATCGGTAGTTCAATCGCTCGTAGTCTACCGAACCACAGAGATTACACGGGTTCAACCAAATATCGTTGGAAGTCGTTTGCATACGGCAGGTAATGTACGGGATTCTGGGAGATCGTATTGTGTTAAGAGACTATACAGTGGGGTAAAAGATTTTACCTCCTACGCGGCCTCTCTCAACCAGCATTCCCAATCAACTCCACCTTCCGTGCCCGTTGCTGCAAGTTCAACCCTTCGTGATCTCCCCAATGTGTATCGTAATTCTCACCAAACCCAAGTCCACCACCTTTCCCTACTGCTGCTGCTATCTCCGCCTCGTCAAGCTCTGAGAAGCCTTCGATGTTTTGGGAGAAGTAGGGATGGTCGTCATACTTGGCATGGTTGACAACGGAGAATACTTGGGGCACGTCGAGCAGTTCAGTGCTGTGTTCAAGTTCGGCAAGATCATCTGTCGATACCCGCACAATACCATTCGTGAACATTGCTCTTCCCGGCAACACAAAACGTCCTTCATCTTCAACTGTGAAGAGAGCCTCTTTGCTGATTGTAGAACACTTCAGCAGGAATTCGCAGAGGAGGTAGGCGTTGTATTCGTTGTCGGCGACGTGGGTGATGCCGCTGGCGATGGAGTTCTCTCGGGTTCCCCCCCAACGAACGTGAAAGAGACCTTCTTCTTCCATCGCTTTGACTGCGTCGACCCAATTCCCAACCTCAATTTTTTTCGCGAGCAGTTTTTTCCGAAAGTGATACCGGGCAGTCCGGTAGGGCATGTCGGGAATGTGGTCGTAATTCGGAAAGAGGATGTATCGCTTCAGGTCGATTCGGTCGCAACTCCAGATAAACTCGGAGTTGTACCAGTGCTGAAGTCGAGCAATTTCGGTCCACTCGTCGTTTGTGATCCGATTCTCTCCATTGTCGTCAACGTAGTACCGTAAGGCGCGAGGCATAATCTATGTGATGACTGTTTGAATATTCTTTAGGGAATGATTCATCGATTCAAATCAATGAGCTTCGGGAAATGCTTGGAGCTTAATGTCTTGAGTCGGCGGTTCAGATGGGATAACCGTTCCTGCTGCTTCATGTGGGGTAATCGTAAGAAAGAGAACCACCAAGAACACAAAGAAGCACCAAGGGAATACTTATGTACCACCTCGATATAAAGTCAAAGTTGGATGAGAGTGCGCACACCATTCAGAGAGATGTTACTCTGAACAAAGGGAAGGGGAGTGAAGAGTCTCTCCCCTTGGCCATCATCCAAACTAAAGAGTTTGAACGTATCACTTCACCATGTTCCGAACATACTTCCCAATCATATCGAACTCAAGGTTCACCTTTACTCCAACATCGAGATTGCCGGCAGTTGTTACGGCGAGTGTGTGGGGGATCAGCGACACAGTGCAGGTATTCCGATCTACTTCGGCAGTTGTCAGAGAGATGCCATTAATGGCGATAGAGCCAACGGGGATAACTAACGAGGAGAACTCTTCGGGGTATTCGATTTTCAGGAGACGTGAAGTTTCTAAATCCTCTCGCCCAACTACAGTCCCGACACAGTCTACGTGTCCTAACAAGAAGTGCCCCCCAAGCCTGTCTCCTACACGAAGTGCCCGCTCCACGTTCACACGACGCCCGGCACGAAACGAGCCGAGAGTTGTCTTCTTCAGTGTTTCCTCAACAGCGGTCACTGTGAAAGTTTCTTCGGTGCGACCGATCACCGTCTGGCAACAGCCATCAAGTGCAACCGAGTGATCCACTTTTAGGTCGTCGAGAACTGCCAACGACCAGATTGTAAGGTCGACCCCTGCTCCATTCTCATTGACACGTACAACTTCACCGACCTCTTCAACAAGCCCAGTAAACATAGCTGACCTCTCATTGTTGGTAATGCTATTCTGTGGTCATATTTGCGGCAACTTCATCCTCGATTCGATCGCGAAGTGCCGGCTTTACGTAGAGATCGTCGAGTCCGACCTCGTGTAGAGCGCGTGCCAAAACATTTACTCGCCGTGTCTGGTGATGGCGGCGGTTTATGAGGATCACTTGCTGGTGATCAACTGTACAAAGCCCCCCTTCGAAATCGCCAGCTTCCAGCCGTACCTTGATTTCTTTTTGTGCTGCCAGTGCTTTCAGTTCGTCGTAGAATTCCTGTTGGGTCATTGAAACGTATCGTCCTTCTGCGTTCAGTTCGTTTTCCGTACTACACCGATGCACATCCCGTCGCCAACCGGCACAATTGTCCCGTTAATATCGGGATGTTCCGCCATATACTTGTTAAATACTTGGATGCCCTGCACATCTTCGCGATCTGTCGTCGAATCGGCTACTTCTCCCCAAGCAAGTGCGTTGTCTCCGGCGATGATACCGCCGGGACGAATCATCGGCAGGAGGAGGTCGACATATTTAGTGTAACTCGGCTTGTCGGCATCGATAAAGGCAAAGTCGTAGGGAGGCTCCTCCTTCAGTTTCCGTTCCAATAGGTCAACCGCCGCACCAACGTGGAGTGTGATCTTTTCCTCAAGCCCAGCCTTTCGGAACTGTTCACGAGCAAATTCTGCGTGGAGCGGATCAATCTCGATAGTATCGACGTGTCCTCCATCAGGAAGTGCCCGCGCCATCACAATGGCACTGTATCCAGCTAACGTCCCAATTTCGATCACTCGCTTGGCTCCGATTCCCTGCAAAAATACACCAAGAAATGTTGCCTGCTCCGGGCTGATCTGTATTGGAGGAATTCCTGCCTCTTCGGCCTCTGCGTTCAGATTACGCAACAAATCATCCTCACTTGGGAAGAGGTCGACCATATAGTCAACCAGTCTATCATTTAATGGTGTTCCTTTCATCCCCTGTATATTGCGTGATTCTGTGGGAAACGTGACCTGTAAATGTCGGTTCTCTTCAAGTACTCCGCCGAATATAGCCGTAACAAACAATCCGACGATGCGTGAGAGCGGGGCTGTGGAAAAAAAGTGAGTTTGTAATGAGTTCGTAGAGTGTGTAGAGTCGTAGGGAGCAAAAACCTTTGCTCCTGCCAGTTAAAGTCGGTAGCCGCAGCTCTTCAGGCTGCGCCGGGATTAGTAGAGGGTGGCAGGTCTACTGAGTTTTAGAGTCGAAGAGTCAGGAGTGGCAAATCCGTACTGTTGACCTCTATCATACACAACTTCCCGAGCTTTGATGGAACTACGTTCCTGCTGCCAACCACAATCAATCAACTTCCACTCCTCAGGTTTTGTAGGGGAAACGGATCAGTTTTAAGAAGTATGAACGGGACAACATCACATCGTGAAATTAACGGGTATCAACTACTGGAGCTGATTGGCTCCGGTGGCATGAGCAAGGTCTGGCGGGGGGAGCGGGTGAAAGATGGGAAGGAGGTTGCCGTAAAGGTAATTCCAATTGAAGACCTTGCCCCCGATTTTGAACGTCGCCTGCGGCGGGAGCCGGAGATTCACCAGAAGATGCAACACGAGAATATCGTGGCACTTCTCGACTGGTTCCGCGAGGGGGATGAGTTCTTCCTCGTGATGGAGTATGTGGCTGGACTCCCTCTCTCAAAACTCATAAAAGATTCTGGCCCACTCCCCTTTAGTCGGGTGAGAGAGATTATGCGAGATGTTCTCCGCGCACTTCACCACCTTCACGCGAATGACATTGTTCACCGCGACATTAAGCCGGGGAACATCCTGGTTGGGGCTGACGGAGGTGCGAAGCTAACAGATTTTGGCATTGCAAAATTTGCTTGGCAGCAGGGAGAAACCCGCACCCAGAAAGGATTGGGTACGCCAGAATATATGTCGCCAGAACAGGTGCGTGGGAGTGCTATCGACTATCGGACCGATATTTGGTCGATTGGCGTTACCCTCTTCGAAATGCTTACGGCCAGAAAACCCTTCTCCCGTACGGAGGAGACCCCTGCACACTATGCAGAAGTGATCGGGAAAATCTTGAACCAAGATATTCCTGATCCACGCCAGTTTGTCTCCAAAGTGCCCGACGGTGTAATCTCTATCATCAAAAAAGCAACTGCTCGGAATTCTGTAGAACGTTTCTCAAGTGCGGCTGAAATCCTTGGTGCTCTCGAAGTGGTCGATGAAACCAAGTGGACACCGCTGGTTGACCCCGACGCAACAGTTGTGCTCGGGGGGGCTTCCCAAGCACCACCTACCGAGATAAGACCGGTTGCCCCACCAGTGATTCGTCCAGCCGAGGTTCCGCAAGAGGAGAAAACCGGGAAGGCAGGTCTGATTGTGACGCTGGTTCTCTTAGTTCTCTCAGTTGGTGGCTACTTCGGCTATCAGTGGTACGAACAGAATCAACAAAATGCCCAGCCCTTGACGAAGGAACGTGCCATAGAGGTGTCAAAGGAACTTGCTGCCGACTACAAACGGTTCTCCTACGATGGAAATGTTCCAGCCTTGACAACGCTCTATGCAACCGAAGGAGTTTCATTCTTCCGGCTGCGCAATGTTGGCCGCGAGGCAATCGACGGCGACTATCAAAAGTTTTTTGAGAAGATCGTGCGAACAGATCGGCTGGAAGTAGAGGTGAACAAGGTGGATGTTGCAGATGACTCTACATTCACAACCCAGTGGATCATCACCTACGAGCGATTGAAAGATGACGGAACGATTCTGAAGGGGGAGGCGATTCACGACCTAACGATTCGCCGCTACGACGACGATTGGCTGATTATCAGAGAAAAACAACGGGCAATTCGTCGCAACGATGTGAAGCCTCCACCTGTTGACACAACAAAAGTAGATACGGCTGCTACCGAAGAAAACCCAGATGAACCGGTAGAGGAGACGCCAGCATTGCCAAGCTCCTCGGACATGCGTTCGGCTGTTGAAGGAATGTTAGTGCTGATTAACAGCGAGAAGAGTGGGCAGGCTTGGTCGCAATATGCTTCGGAAGAGTTGAAAGGGAAATCAGGTGGATTCCCCGCTGCACTTGCTGAGGGGAGTGTGAGTCTTCGCAAGTTCTCTGTTAACGGAGCCACTGCCACCGTCACACTCGCAAAGAGTGATGGCTTTGCGCAGAAAGAAATGATAGCACGCTTTACTTTTGCTCCGGGGAATGAACTGAAACTGGCTGACTTCAGCCTCTCCGAATAATTTTTTATGGCAGACGGCAGAGAGCATATTGATAGGAACTCCGGGTGGAGCCTCTCCGTTACTTCACGCACGCACGTTGGGTTGCACCGGCAGGAGAACCAAGATTACTACGTTGTGCAGGGGAATCTGCTCGGCGGAATGCTGTTGGTTGTTGCCGATGGTATGGGGGGACACAAAGGAGGGAAAGAGGCAAGCCTGATTGCTACCGACACGTTTGTGAATGTTCTCGAGGAGAGTGAGGAAATTTCTGAGAGTGCTCTCAGCAAGGGGATGATTGCTGCCAATAGTGCGGTAGTAAAGAGGGCGGAAGAGAATCCGTCACTCGCCGGTATGGGGACAACACTTGTGGCGGTCTTCCTGCATGGTGGAAGTGGGCAGCTAATCAATCTCGGCGACAGTCGCGCCTACCGTTATCGGGCTGGTCGTCTGGAGCAGATTACTCGGGACCACGCCGTAGTTGCCGAGATGGTTGCGCGAGGTGAGCTAACCCCGGAAGAGGGAGCAAATCATCCGAGACGGAACGTCCTCAGCCAAGCCATCGGGATGAAAGAACTTCCGCGACCCGACTACTTCCCGTTAACATGTGAGTTGGGAGACATTCTCCTTCTCTGTAGCGATGGGCTGAGTGGGATGGTAGAGGATCAGGATATCGAGAAGATACTCGGAACAACCTGGAGTTTGGAGGCGAAGGGAGATTCACTAATCGAGGCGGCACTCGACGGTGGGGGTCGGGATAACATTACGCTAATTCTCGCTGAGATTACTGAGAAGAAGGGGAGTGAGAGTGCAAGTGGCCCCCCAACTGATCCGGGAAGAAGGGGGGAGAGTGGCCGAGAGGAGGAGAAGAAAAAGGGATTTGGGGCAGGTGGACTAATTCTGCTTGGCGCTCTTGCTATCGGGGGGGCACTCTGGGGAAGTTATCAGGCCGGGTGGATCGGTGGCGGAACCGCTCGTCCAGACACTCTAAGCCAGTTTGGTCTCGACACCAACCTCCTCGACAGCACGTGGCTCGAAATCGACACTACCATTTTGCAGCCAACACCCGGCGATGGAGATTCGGTGGGAAGTCAACATTCACAATTCAAAAGTAAAAACTCAGAAGGGGAAATATCTGTTGGTGAGTAGGGGGACTGTCTCGATCCCACCAGTTCTGGTTTGGCCTCTCCCTGATCTTTCTCACCTTTTTTGAATCTTGAATTTTTACTTTTGAATTCTCACCATCACTCTCACCTTTTTTTGAATCTTGAACTTTTACTTTTGAATTAACCCAATGAGTTTACTCGAAAAGCTATTTCCGAAAGATGAAGTACAGAAACCGTCGTCGAAGCTTGTGGAGCGGGGGCTGGAGGCGTTGCGCCTTGCGCGGGACGAGCGGGGGATGATGATGGGGGATGTTCGTCGTGTTCCCTCCCACTTTGAATTGCGGCTTTCCACCAACCGCTACGAAGAATTAGTTCGGATGGACGCACTTCGCGATTTGGAGTTCCACTTCAAAGATGAGTTGATGAAGGAGATGGCAGTGGAGAAGAGCCGGACGTTTGGCGACCACACGCTTCACGTCAGGATTGCAGCCGATCCCGGACTTGGCGACAAAGAAATCTACGCCATGATTTTGAATCCTGAGCGGCGTCCTGCAGTGGGGGGAGGACAACAGAGTCGCTCGACGGGGCAGGTCTCAGAAGATGCTACGCGAGTTCTCAGCGATGACGTCGAGATGCCGGAAGAGCCGATGGAAGAGGGGGATGCGGCAACCGTTATGTTAGGAGATGCCGAACCAGTCCCCCCAACCTACCGGCTCCACCTCCGCTTCCCAGATGGCACGGAGCGTGAAGAAGATAGTGGTGGAAGTCGGCTAATCGTAGGACGGCGCGGAACCTCCGGCACACCAATTCCAGAAAACTTCCGCAAGGTTGAGCTCGACTTTCCCACAACAGTCTCCCGCGAACAGCTACGGCTTGAGATTGAGGATCACTCCGTTCTCGTTACGAACATCGGCAAGGGAACAACATCCTTCACCGACGGCCAAGTTTTAGCCGGAGGAGAATCACGCCGGATTCGGGTTGGGGAACCGATTGTAGTGGAGGGGGTTGAGGTGCGGGTTGTGGTAGCTTGATTGCCTTGCACATATCGATGCCTCTACAGATAACGTGTTGCGAAAGAGCTTCCCAATCGATAGTGCATCCGTATCATTGTTAAGGATTCACTAAGTAACCATGGTTGCTGCCGCGTCTTGAACAACTGCATCGGAGCATGATTGAGATACTAATTAATTGCCACGTTCAGTGACGTTGTCAACAAAGGCTTAAAAGTCTTCGACGATGTCTTTCAACTGTTGATACGTTCTTCTTTTCATCAGCACCTGCCTGTACTTATAAGGAACCCTCTCGTAAAACTCACTCTCGGTTTCTGTCATAGCGTCTCTTAGAAGAACTTCACTGTAACCGGCATGGATTACTACCTCGCTATACGTGGAGTCGTCGAAAATCAGGAATGTCAGATCACGATAGTCAGCATTCCCGACGCTTTCAAACAAGCATACAAACTCAAGTACACTGTCGTTATCAAAATCGTAGAGGTCTATGCTGCGAAGGTGGAGAATGGCCTTCAACATCTCTGGAGCTTCGGCTTGATAGGAATAGGTAAGAACTTCAGAGCCATTTATACTTCTCGACAACGTGAAGCCAGACTCCTCACCATCAGGATAACTTGACTTGAAGACAAGATTTTTTCCGGTCAACTGAAGAGTGTTATTCCCATTTTTGTCAATCCACTCATACCGCGACTCTATATTGCCAGAAAAACAGTCAATACCATCTTGTGCAAATGCAGTTGCTGAAAGATTCACACTCTGAGCAACGATTAACATGATTAACAACTTATCGCGTAGATTCATTCGCATCTTTTACATCACTTTCGTTTAAAACCAATTGATAGAGGAAGATAGGGAGAATCGGTCAACGGACTGAGAAGTAGAGTGGTAGAGATCGAAAAGCTATTGAAAGAATATCGTCTTTTGTCCCTGATGGATTATACTCGAAATTGACTCATATTCCCTACGCTCGGAAGAGTAGAGATAGGGCGAAACAAGAACCAGTAGAAAAAAATCGAGAAGAGGGAACTCTTTCTTTTGAGCGGTCTCAAAGAGGAGTCAGTAGTGAGGACGTACCATAACGTCGCACAAACATCTTTTACCAATCGGTGATTACAATGTTCTCTACAGCAAAGAAAATCGCAAAGGGTCTGCTTCTGATGGCTCTTCCTCTGATAGCAATCTCCTGTTCTGAGGGGGATCAACTATCCGATCCAGTTGAGGGAACAGAATTGAATCTCCCCTCAACTCCCTACAACTACGCTGTTCTGAACCTTCCCCTCCACTATACACAAAACAGTCCAGGCCCTCTCCCCACTTCAATTCAAGGTCTGGACAACACTCCGGCAGATAACCCGGTGACCGATCACGGCGCAACGCTGGGGAGAGTCCTCTTCTACGACAAACATCTGAGTGCGAATGGTACGGTTGCCTGTGCGTCGTGCCACCAACAGTCGGCGGGATTTAGTGATCCGCAAGTGCTGAGCAAAGGGTTCAACGGAGGAGAGACACGGAGGCACTCGATGACTCTGGTGAATGCGCGGTACTATCAGCGAGGGCGTTTCTTTTGGGATGAGCGGGCGGCAACGCTGGAAGATCAGGTCTTGATGCCGTTTCAAGATGCTGTCGAGATGGGGCTGACCTTGACAACGCTGGTGGAAAAAGTCTCTGCACAACCATACTACTCTGAGCTTTTCAGGAACGCATTTGGCGACGAGGAGGTGACATCAGAGCGAATCTCCAAAGCGTTGGCGCAATTTGTTCGGAGCATTGTCAGCTACAACAGCAAGTATGATGTCGGCAGAAGCCAGTCCCCAAACCCGGGAGCAAACTTCACGAACTTTAGTGATGAGGAGAATCTGGGGAAACGGATATTCTTTGCCACGATACCGAACGGAGGGGGAGCATGTTTTGGATGCCATACCACCGAAGCCTTCGTCAGTGCAAATCCGGGGCCGCAGAACAATGGGTTGGATGCGATGTCAACAGATGACTTCGGGGCGTTCGAGACATTTCCGCAGATCGCAATTTTCAGCGGTAGATTCAAAACCTCCTCGCTGCGTGACATCGAGTTGACAGCCCCCTACATGCACGACGGTAGGTTTGCTACGCTTGAGGAGGTGGTAGAGCACTACAATAGTGGAATCAAGAGTCATCCCACCCTCTCTCCGGCATTAACCGATCCTGAGGGTAATC
>JBFWSB010000039.1:0-18820 GCA_050248595.1 Kapaibacterium sp. (SeqCode) | reverse complement strand
CCAGATTGTCTTGGGTGGTATTGAATGGTGATGGACACACGCGAAATTGAACGGGTTCTCTCCCGCATTGAAGCACTTCTCGATCTGCATGGGGAGAATAGTTTTAAGAGTCGCGCCTATGGGCGTGCCGCACGGGCTATCCGTTCGGCAGGGGTTGACCTTGCCGACGTAATTCTGAAGGGGGGAGAGATTGCCATCGATGGAGTCGGCTCCGGAATTGCTGCGGAGATTCGAGAGATGGTGGAGACTGGTACGTCATCACAGCTCGAAGACTTGATGGAGCGAACGCCGAACGGACTACTGGATGTGATGAGTATCCGAGGACTTGGCTCAAAAAAAGTTCGTTCTCTCTGGCAGGAGTTGGGGATTGAGTCGATAGATGATCTGGAAGAGAAGGCAAAAGGTGGCGAGATTGCGGCGTTGAAAGGATTTGGTGCGAAGACCGAGGCAAATATCCTGCAAGGAGTTGCAGAACTGAAGGCAAACGTTGGGAAGATGCGCCTGCACACTGCCACAACACTTGCTGCCGAACTCCTTCCAGCTCTTCGGGAACTGCCAGGGGTTGGACGAGTAGAGATTGCAGGACGATTGCGGCGGGGAGGAGAAGAGTTCAGTACGCTCCCGTTCGTTCTGGAATCTGAGGATGTCGAAGAGGTGAAGCGAGGACTGAGCGATGCCGAAATTCTTTCCGATATCGCTGAGAAGGATCGGACGATATACGGGACAATCGACGGAACGTACAAGGTTCTAATTCACGTAGCCTCCCCCGACGAGTTTGTGGTGACGCTCCACCAGAAAAGTGCTGCAAGCGACTACCGCTTCATGGTCTCGATTCCCCTCCACGACCGAGGATATGAGCTAACGGAGAGAAGCCTGTTGAAAGGAGGGGAATCCGTTGCTGTCGCCTCCGAAGAAGAACTTTATCAGCTTGCTGGAATGCAGTATATCCCGCCGGAGTTGCGTGAGGGGATTGACGAGGTTCGCGTTGCGCTCGATGGAGGATTGCCGGAGCTTGTGACTGGTAGTGATTTGCGGGGAATCCTGCACGTTCACTCAACCTGGAGCGATGGTCGGAACAGTATCGAAGAGCTTGCTGAGCAGGCTGAGAAACTTGGCTATCAGTACTTGCTAATGTGCGACCACTCGAAGGCTGCCTTCTACGCAAATGGTTTGAACGAAGCGCGGCTTGAAGCGCAGGGGAAGGAGATCGACGAGGTAAACAAGAAGTATGATCCAAATCAATTCCGAGTGTTGAAGGGGATCGAGTGCGATATTCTGGCTGATGGATCGCTCGACCTTGCCGACGATGCACTTGCAGCACTCGACTGTGTTGTTGTCTCGATCCACTCCAGTTTCAATCTGCCAGAAGAGGTTCAAACTGAACGGGTCTGCCGCGCGCTCGACAATCGTTACGCTACAATCTTAGCTCACCCAACAGGACGGTTGATTCTGACCCGCAAAGGATATCCAATCAACCTAAAGCAGGTGATTGCTCACGCTGCCGAGCGAGGAAAGTTTGTTGAACTGAATGCCAATCCCTACCGGCTCGACTTGAACTGGCGGATGATTCGGTATGCGAAGCGGAAGGGGGTGAAGGTGGCGATTGACCCAGATGCTCACGCAGCAGCCGAGTTCGACTATCACCGTTACGGCGTGACAATAGCTCGGAAAGGGTGGTTGACGAAGGAAGATGTGTTGAACGCTTTGCCCTTAGAGAAGTTCCTCGCGACTGTGGCAGAAACCCGTTCGCGTTAATGGTTTGAGTTACGAAAGCACTTTTCAGAATAAGTCAGAATAGGATATTTGTTAATGAGTGAACCGATTGTACTGAAGGGCAAACCTGTTGCCGACGCCATTCTCGACCAAGTGGCTCGGGATGTAAACTATCTGAAAGAAGAACGTGGGGTTACACCCGGACTGAGTGTGGTGTTGGTTGGGGATGATCCTGCCTCGGCAACTTATGTTGCATCGAAGGAGAGGAAGAGTCGTGAGCTTGGCCTGAACTCGGCAACCTATCGGATGCCTGAAAACACAAGCGAAGAGGAGTTGCTGAATCTTGTGGAAGAGTTGAACAACGATCCCTCTGTTCACGGCATTCTGGTGCAGTCGCCACTCCCCTCACACATCGACTACAACAAGATTACGCTCGCAATCAACCCAGTGAAAGATGTTGACGGATTTCACCCAGTCAATGTCGGGAAGCTGGTGATTGGCCTACCCGGACCCCTCCCCTGCACTCCGGCAGGTGTGGTGGAGATGTTGAAGTACTACAAGATCGCAACAAGTGGGAAGCGTGCTGTTGTAGTGGGACGAAGCAACATTGTGGGGAAGCCGTTGGCAAACTTGTTAGCGCAGAAGCGGGATGGGGGGAATGCTATCGTCACGATTGCACACTCGGCTGCCGACGATTTAGGCGCAATTACACGAGAAGCAGATATTCTTCTGGTTGCAATTGGACGACCAAACTTTATTGGATCAGATATGGTGAAAGAGGGAGCCGTTGTGATCGATGTTGGAATTAATCGCGTCGATGATCCAGATGCAAAGAGAGGATATCGTGTTGTGGGGGATGTCGACTACGATCAAGTAGCACCAAAGTGCAGGGCAATCACACCGGTTCCCGGCGGTGTCGGGTTGATGACCATTGCGATGTTGATGCAGAACACCGTTGCCTCTGCGCGAGGGGATTTCGATCAAACGTAGGGATATGGCGCGCCATATCCCTACGTTTGATTGATACCATGTCCCAATATTTACCCCAATGCAATGCCGAGCATCATCTACAGATGCCCCAAATTCAAACAACGAAATTATGATCGACGAAAAAGAAATAGAAGAGTGGCTGGAACGAATCGAAGCTGAAGAGGCCGAGGCGGAAGCAGACGCAGAGCGTCGGCTGAAAAAGAAAGCACTCTATTCGGTGTTGTACGAAGATGACCGTCTGTTGGTCTTCGATAAAGCTCCCGGACTTGCCACAATTCCTGAACGGCACGACGACCGTGGTTCGCTCCGCGCTCTTGCCTTGCAAGAGTTCGGCAGGGTCTGGACGGTACACCGTATCGATAAGGATACGAGTGGCGTTGTTCTCTTTGCCAAAGATGCCGAGGCGCACCGGGAATTGAACGAGCAGTTCCGTGAGCGGAAAACAGAGAAGAAGTATCTGGTGATTGTTGAGGGGATGATGAACGAGGAGGAGATGACGGTAGATATTCCTTTGGCAACAGATCCGGGAAGGTCTGGAAGGATACGTCCAAGCGCGAGTGGGAAAGAGTCCGTCACAATCCTGCGACGACGTGAACTCTTCCAAGGCTTTACGTTAATTGAAGCGCAACCCTTAACTGGACGGCAACACCAGATTCGAGTTCACTGTAAGGCGGTTGGACTCCCCCTTCTCGTCGACCATCTCTACGGTGCGCAGGATGCCTTCTATCTCTCGGCGATCAAGCGCAAGTTCCGCGACTACGGGCGTGAAGAGCGTCCGCTGATCGATAGGCAGACGCTCCACGCCGCGTCGTTGACTGTGCAGCATCCCTCTACAGGCGAGCAGGTAACGTTTGAGGCCGAACCACCGAAAGATTTCCGGGCAGTCTTGACACAGTTAGGGAAAGTGAGGAAGATGCCCGATTCGTCTCGAGACGAATACTGATCTTTTTACACCCCCTGCAAATGAGTGATGAGTTTTGTGAGATGTTCAGGTTTGTGAAGAGACCCGTACTTCCGGTATGAATTTTTGAGGATAGCCACTCTTGGCCGGGAAGTAGAAGAACGGAAGGTTCCCATGCCAAGTACTCTAAAGCCAAAACCTAACGAACGACTCTCGTTTGCCAACCACACTCTGATTTGGGTGAAGTCTGGGCAAGGTCAGATTGAAGTTGATTTCAGATCCTATTCAGATTTTGAAAATCGTCTGATCTTCCTCTCTCCCGAACAGCATATCTGCTTCCCACTTGGTGATTTCGAGCTTGTGATTGAAGAGTTCCCTGAGAACTTTGTCAAGCAGTCGAAAGATTACCGTGTGCTGTTCAAACACCTGATATCACTCGGGTATATCGAGTTCCCCGAACCAGAATCGGTCTCAACACACCTTCTACAGGCTTCCCCCTCGTCCCTTCTGGACATTTCTTCAGGACGTTGGTTCTGGCAAAATCCATTCAATGCCGAGCGGGAAGAATACCAGCTCATCTTCGACCTCAAGGACGTTATCGATTCACACTTTGCTGAAAACTGGAGTGTGGGTGAACTTGTTTCAGGGCTTGATGGAGAAGAATCTTCTATTCGCAGATTAGTGAAAGATCGTCTTGGAGTCTCAGTAAAGCGCCTTGCACAACGGAAGTTGTTGATTGAAAGCCAAAACCATCTTGCCTTTACCGATCAACCTGTTCAGGAAGTTGCCTACGATTTAGGCTTTCGTGATCCCGCCTACTTTAATCGGTTCTTCAAAGAGGAGACCGACTTAACTCCGCTGGAATTCCGCGAAACATTTGGGAGTGAAGCCTCCGATTCTTTTGTTCAAAGTCTCAATCTCTTGGTTCAGCAATACCATATCTCCGAACGTTCTTCAGCATTCTACGCGAAGAAGATGCACGTCAGTCTTCCTACACTTTCACGCAGAGTGCAGCAAAGGTTGGGGACGACTGTCGGTGCATTGATCCGTGCCGAAGTTGTTGCTTCAGCAAAGGTTCTGTTGCAGAGCCTTAGCATAAAAGAGACAGCCTTTGCATTGGATTTCGAGGAAGCCAATCATTTCTCAGCATTCTTCAAGAAACATACCGGCATCACTCCTTCCGAATACAGATTAAAAAAGTCCAATCCTTAGAGAATCTCTTGTACTTCCTTCCCTTGAAAGTGAGCATAATTTTGTGCTGTACTTTTTACTTACCACAATCACAAGAGGTTCTGTAATGCAGGTAGCAGATTTTGTCTCGGAGATGGACAGAATGGTCTCCAGAGGAGAAATTGTCGATGCAGTGGATCGCTTCTTTGCTGAAGATGCAACCACACTCGACTTTGATGGAACGGCCACTTCGACAAAGGGAGAAATGCTGGAGAAGATGAATGGCTTCGTCGGTGCAATCGAGCAGGTAAAGGGGATCACGCACCACCACTCAGTTGTCGGCAACGATGTCTCAATGTCTGAATTTACATTTGACTTCCTCATGAAAGATGGTGCCGAGATTCTTTGGCACGAGGTTATTCGAAGGGAGTGGAGGGAAGGAAAGGTTGTTAACGAGCAACACTTTAAGAATTAACTCTCGCTCTTCGCCACCAATCAACAAACAATAAGACAACAGCAATTTTAGGAGAAGAATACCAATGAAGACAATACGTATGGCAATTCCTGTACTCATCCTTCTATCCATGATTTCGAGCACTGGATATGGACAGAGCATTAGTGGAGAGTATAATGTCGACGATAGCAAGATAGCTTTGGATGGATACAGCCCAGTTTCATATATCGAGCTGAACTTAGCACAGCGAGGAGCTAAGGAATATATGTCCGAGCATAAGGGGCTGAAGTACTATTTCACCAATGCTGAACAGAAGGCAAAATTTGACGCGAATCCTGCAAAGTATCTTCCACAGTATGGAGGATGGTGTGCTACAGGAATAGCTGTTGGAGCGAAGTTCAGGACAGATCCGAACAAGTTCTTAGTGCGAGATGGGAAGCTCTACCTTTTCCTCTACAACCTGGAAGTGGATGCGCTTCAGTTGTGGTTGGGGGATGAGAAGAAGATGAAAACAAATGCTGAGGATAACTGGAAAAAATTGTCCAAGTAAGAGTTGGTGAAACGAGCTGTGAGGAGCGTCCCTTATTCTGCGTTGGAACTTATTGGAGAGCGGAACGCTGAAGGAGCAGACATTGCTCGAATCCCACCGCTGAAGACGTACGATTCGCTTGGCAGGCAAGGTTTTCCCTTGCCTGCCTTCTTTTTTTGTGATGGTAGAGATAGACTTTTAGAAAGCATTTGGAAAGAGATGTTCCCTCACTCCTGATTATCTTCACACCTCGAACCGATGTCCGGTATCGATTGGATTTGGAGAGTTGTCCGTAGACTCCCAATCATCAAGCTGCGGAGTACGATTGTTTTAGAATCATCGTACTGGCTGTTATTCAATTACTATGCACGACACAGATCAGACATCTTCTCTACCAACACCTCTCTCCACCTTCCGCGCAGGCTATGTGGCCATCGTTGGAGAACCGAATGTGGGGAAGTCGACGTTGATGAACCGGCTGGTGGGGGCAAAGCTCTCGATTGTTACCCGGAAGCCGCAGACTACTCGCAAGAGTGTCCTCGGTATCCTCTCAACTGATGATGCACAGATCATCTTCATCGACACGCCGGGTGTGCTCACCCCCCGCTACCTTTTGCAGGAAAAACTTGTCGGCTACGTTGCCGATGCTGTTCGAGATGCCGACCTGATTTTGCTCATGCTGGATGTCACTAATCCGAATGTGGAACGCCTCGCCGGAACTCCACTCGGCGACATTCAGAGTCTCGGCAAACCAGTTATTCTCCTGCTGAATAAAATGGATACGTTGAAAGAGAAGCGAGAAGCTCTTCCGCTGATTAGTCAGTTCAGTAGCCTTGGTCTCTTCAAAGAGATTATTCCTGCCTCCGCGCTCCGAGGTGAAAACACTGACGACCTCGTTCAATCGATCACCGGCTACCTTCCATACGGAGAACCGTTTTACGATCCTGACATGCTCAGCGAGCAACCAGAGCGTTTCTTTGTCAGTGAGTTGATTCGCGAACAAGTCCTCGAGCAGTATCGGCAAGAAATCCCGTATGCGGTGGAGGTGAACATCGTGGAGTTTAAGGAGCGACCCGAGCCAGAGAAGCTCTTTATCAATGCGGAGATTGTTGTTGAACGAGATTCACAGAAAGGAATTATGATCGGGAAGAAAGGGGAGGCGCTGAAGCAGGTTGGAGCGCGAGCACGAAAAAATATCGAAGAGTTTCTCGGGCAAGGCGTTTACTTAGAACTTTTCGTGAAGGTGAGGAAGGACTGGAGATCGGATGAGAATCGATTGAAGGGATTTGGGTATTGAGAATTCAAAAGGGGAATATCCCTCTTTGCGTTCTTTGCGGCTTTGCGTGAGTCTCTCCCAGCACTACTATGAACAACAAACTTGACCTTATACATCGTCCGCGCCGTCTCCGTAGGACTGAAGGAATTCGTGATCTCGTCCGTGAGACTCGGCTTCACACGGACAATTTAGTTGCGCCACTATTCATTGTGCCGGGATCGAACATCCGACGCGAAGTAGTTTCGATGCCGGAAGTTTTTCAGCTTTCGGTTGATGAAGTGGTGAGGGAGTGTGCAGGACTAATTGAGCTTGGAATCAAGAGCGTGATCCTCTTCGGGATACCTGAGAGCAAAGATGCTGAAGGGAGCAGCGCGTGGGATAGTGAGGGGATTATTCAGCGGGGGATACGTGCAATCCGAACGGAAGTACCGGAGCTGACGATCATCACCGATGTATGCCTCTGCGAGTATACCGATCACGGACATTGCGGTCTGCTCGACGGAGAGCATATTCTGAACGATGAGTCGGTTGAACTCTACGTCCGCATGGCAATCTCGCACGCCGAGGCTGGCGCAGATATGGTTGCTCCGTCCGATATGATGGATGGTCGTGTTGCCGCAATTCGGGATGGACTTGATGCCGAAGGTTTCGAGGGGATTCCGATTATGTCCTATGCGGTAAAGTATGCCAGTGGATTCTACGGTCCCTTTCGTGATGCTGCCGACTCCACGCCAAGTTTTGGTGACAGGCGTTCACACCAGATGGATCCGGCAAACGGACGCGAGGCAATGCGCGAGGCCTTGCTTGATCTGGAGGAGGGAGCAGATATCCTGATGGTAAAGCCAGCGATGCCCAATCTCGACATCATCAACCAACTCTACCAGAACACTGATGTCCCAATTGCTGCCTATCAAGTCTCCGGTGAATATTCTATGCTCCATGCCGCGGCCCAAAAGGGGTGGCTCGACCTCGACCGGACGATGATTGAATCTCTCACCTCCATTCGTCGAGCCGGGGCGTCGATTATCATTACCTATTTTGCGGCTCGAATGGGAGAACAGATTCAGAATTCAAAATTCAAAAGTAAAAATTCAAAAAAGGGGAGTGGGGCTTGATCTCCTACGTTTTGAACGTTGAATTTCTGCCGTTTGACTTCCCCTCACTCTTTATCATTTCAATGAATTGAACAGGGGAAACCCATCTTTCCTATATTGATCTCTCCACTTCCCATCTCCTACTTTTGAACGTTGAATTTTGCTGTTTGAGTTAACCAGTGCATACCACAACCAACTACGCAATAGAGTTGTTCGATCGTTCCCGCAACTCTGATGAGAAAATAGAGCTTGCTGAGAACGTCCAGCTCGGATTTCAGAAGAGGCCGAAGGAACTCTCGCCAAAATTTTTCTACGACCAGCGGGGATCGCAGCTTTTCGAGAAGATTACAACGCTTCCTGAGTATTACCAGACTCGTACCGAGCGGAAACTGTTGCAGCAGATTGCCCCTCGGTTGGCTGAAGAGAAGTTCGTTGAGTTGATTGAGCTTGGTTCGGGAAGTTCAAGCAAGACGCGAGTTTTGCTCGATGCGATGACGATGAGTGGAGAGTTGCAGCACTACATCCCAATCGATGTTAGTGGTGACTTCCTCCTCTCGACTGCAGCAAGGCTCGGTAACGATTATCCAACCCTTCAAATCAAACCGGTAGCGGGGGATTTTCTTGACGGGCTTCACGGGATTGAACGGACTGGTTCGGCACTCGTGATTTTTCTTGGCGGGACAATCGGCAACCTCTACCGTTCGGAAGGAGTGGCTTTCCTCACCACTGTTGCAGAGGATATGGCTGACGGGGATCTCTTTATGATGGGAGTTGATTTAGTGAAAGATCCAAATCAACTCCACGCTGCCTACAACGATTCGGAGGGGGTAACCGCTGAGTTCAACAAGAATCTCCTCCACGTGATTAATCGGGAACTTGATGCGACCTTTAATCCAGATGAATTCTATCACTATGCTTTCTATAACCCCGACGACACGCGAATAGAGATGCGTTTGGTGAGCAGAAGCAATCAGGAAGTGAACATCGGCAAACTTGAAATGCAGGTGGAGTTCGAAGAAGGTGAGTCGATATTAACGGAGATTAGTAGGAAGTTTACCAGAGCTTCGGTCGGATCAATGTTGAACGATGCAGGAATGGAGTTGATTGAGTGGTGGAGTGATGATGATGAACTTTTTGGATTGATTGTCGCACGAAAGGAGAGGAGTGGATTGTAGGGTACGTGAGGTCTGACTTCCAAAATGCAGAGTTATCAAGTCGACTCTACTCTGCACTCTACAAATCTGATCCAGTGTGGGAGAACGTTCCGAGATCAACCAATGCCAACTATCTCTACTGATAGAACTGATAGACCAATGCTAACTGAGAATATCCTCTACGAACAACTTTTCAACGAAGTCTTCACATCGTCCGACACCGACCGTGATCAGGTTGGCATTGAAGTTGAGTTCTTCCCAATCCTTATTTCGCATATCAATACCGGGGCTGCACAGCCGGGAAAGAATTCCGGATCAGGATTTATCGGACTCTATCCCTGGTTAGTGCTCTTAGCTGACCGGCACGGTTGGCAGCCAGCACCGGTTGAATCTTCGGCTGCCATTGCCTTCACTCTGCGCGGGGGGGGAAGAGTAACGTTGGAACCGGGAGGGCAGATCGAGTATAGCACGATACCCCACCCTAACTCATCTGAGGCACTGAACGATGTCGAGCAGTTCGAACAACTCTTGAGGGAGGAGGGGGAACGAGTTGGCCTTACCTTTCTCAGCGAAGGCTTCAACAGTCACCTCGGTGGAGAGACGCCGCAGTTGGTTGTTCAAAAGCCACGCTATCTGTTAATGGATCAGCACTTTGCGGAGATCGGCCCTTATGGACGGATGATGATGCGGCAGACCTGCGCAACGCAGATCAACCTCGACTTCGGTTCACCCGATGTGGCAGTTGAGCGGTGGCGTTTAGCAAACCTTGCTGCCCCCGCACTGAACGCCCTCTTCGCCAATTCGCCAAACGTTTTTCATGGAGAGAATTACCAGAGCTTTCGCTATGAAATCTGGAGGAAGACCGATCCTTGCCGGACGAATTTTTCGTATGAGGCGAGTTGGTCGGGAGACCCAATTGCCACCTACATGAGCTTTGCTTTGGATGCGACAGTTCTCGCGGTCTCCGATCCAGTCGAAGGGTTCCGTTCTCCCTCTCGTTCCCTCACATTTCGCGAGTGGATGGCTGACGGAGGAGATCTCGGCCCCGACCTCGACGACTGGCGAACCCACCTGACCACACTTTTTCCCGATGTACGTCCTCGTGGCTTCATCGAAATTCGTTCGATTGACGCTCTCTCCACTCCTCTCCGTCGCGCTGCCACCGAGCTTACAGTTGCACTCCTCTACAGCGATCAGGTGCGAAGAGGAGGGTTAAAATTGTTTGAAGATCAGGCATTTCGCGCAAAGGGGAGTCCAACCAGTTCGTGGGAAGATCGATTTAGTGTGGGGAAGAGATTGTTGGAGATTGCGCGCAGTGAAGAGAATCTGGAAAGTTTGATCTGGTTTGGCAGTCACTATCTCAAGCAGGGTCAAATTTCCACTCGGAAACTTCTTGAAGATGCCGATCTGCACAATCTACCATGACATTTTTCTCCGCTTGCGGCCAATTTTAGGGGGGGCAAAGTCAAAGTTGGGAGCAAGAAGGTCAGAAATGAGCATCCTTTCAAGTCTGTCACTCTGAACGGAGCGTAGCAGAGTGAAGAGTCTCGCTGGCTTTGTAGAGAAGGAGTTTCATGCTGGAGATTTCCTGCGGTGCTCCCAGCGTCGCTTAATCCTCAGCTACCACGAACAGGTATTTTAGCTCACGCTCTTAGCAAGATTTTAGGAGCCGAAAGGAATCTCCTCCGTTCGTATCTCTTTTTATCCGACCCTCTCTCACCGCATATTCGCGTCTCTTTTTTCTTAGCTTTACGCCCTCCCAACGAATAGCTATAATTGGACATTCGATTCTCCCCCCTAACCGACAGAAGATCGTAACGCAACATTCATACTATTTCTGACCACGCAAATATGGCCGATCACAATTTTGATGTCGTCGTTATCGGAAGCGGACCTGGTGGCTATATCGCCGCCATTCGTGCTGCTCAACTTGGACTAAAAGCCGCAGTTATCGAAACCGACCGACTTGGTGGCGTCTGCTTGAACTGGGGGTGTATCCCAACAAAGGCACTCTTAAAAAATGCCGAGCACAAACATTTCTTGAACGAAGCAGAAGAGTGGGGCTTCTCGCTCGGCAACGTAAGTGTCGACTTCCCAAAGGTAATTGCTCGCAGCCGCGACGTTGCCGACCAGAATTCTTCTGGCGTCAGCTTCTTGATGAAGAAAAACAAGATCGAAGTCTTCATGGGGTGGGGCTATATCGTGGATAAGAACACGGTTGAAGTGCGCGATAAGGATGGAAAGGCGACAGAGAGACTGACATCGAAGTCAATGATTATCGCTACCGGAGCAAGTCCACGCATTTTCCCCGGCATTGAAGTCGACTATAAGAAGGTGATTACTTCGAAAGAGGCTCTGACGTTCGACAAACTCCCTGAGTCGTTGATTGTGATTGGGGCCGGAGCTATCGGTGCAGAGTTTGCCTACTTCTACAATGCCTTCGGCACAAAGGTGACGATGGTGGAGTATCAACCGAACATCTTGCCAGTAGAGGATGAAGATGCTTCCAAAGAGGTTGCCCGAGCATTCAAGAAGCAGGGAATTACTGTTCGTGGTGGAACCAAAGTTGTCTCAGCAAAGGCAAGTGGCAACGGAGTGGAAGTTGTTGTGGAGAACAGCAAAGGTGAGCAGGAGACCTTGACGGCTGACATGGCGTTAAATGCTGTTGGCGTCACCGGAAACATCGAGGGATTTGGCCTGGAAAATATCGGTGTGGAGATTGAGCGAGGCCACATTAAAGTAGATGAGTTCCTCCGCACGAACGTCCCCGGCGTCTACGCTATCGGCGATGTTGTGGGTGCTCCGTGGCTTGCCCACGTTGCTTCGATGGAGGGTGTTGTTGCCGCAGAACATATTGCCGGACATGCAGAACATGGCATGGACTACAGTAATATTCCTGGCTGTACATATTGTCAGCCTCAGGTTGCATCGGTTGGCATGACTGAGAAGGCAGCGCGGGAAGCTGGATATGAGGTGAAGGTTGGCAAGTTCCCCTTCAAGGCGAGTGGGAAGGCGCGAGCAATTGGGCATACGGACGGCTTTGTGAAGCTCGTGATCGACGCGAAGTATGGAGAGATTCTCGGTGGACACATCGTTGGCTCTGAGGCTACTGAAATGATCGCCGAAATCGGTCTCGGGCGTGCAGCCGATGCTACGGGAATGACAGTGCATCGCACCGTTCACGCCCACCCGACTCTATCAGAAGCGGTAATGGAAGCCGCCGCCGATGCTTACGGGGAAGCCTTGAATATGTAAGTTCAATTTTAGAATTTTTCATTTTGAATTTTGAATCCTTCATAGAGCCATGGCGGGTTAGCAACCGAGTGAACTTGATGTTGCTCGACGGACTCAGCGAAGAGGCACTGGAGATAGTCTCCCGTCCTCGTGCCCGTTCTGTCGGCGATCAGTTTGCCCACCTGCACAACGCACGATTGCTTTGGCTGAGCGTTGCCGCACCCGACTTGGCCGAAGGGTTGAGCAAGGTTGGGAAAGGTGAGTTCGCTGGTGTAGAGGACTTGGGTAGGTATCTTCGCTATTCTGCCGAGAAGATCGAGAGTTTGTTGGAGGGGGGATTCGAGAGTGGGAAAATTAAGGGGTATAAAGGGAGTCCGGCACTCTTCCTCGGCTATCTGTTAGCTCACGAAGCACATCATCGGGGACAAATCTTGCTGACGCTCAAGCTCGGCGGATATAAAGTTCCACAGGAATTGCAGTATGGAATATGGGAGTGGGAGAAGATTTGATAACTGAATTCAAAAGTAAAAATTCAAAATTCAAAAAGTAGCGTTGAGTTTACGGTTGTTGTGCTATATCAGTGCTTCTTTTTTGCATTTTGAATTTTGCATTTTTAACTGACCAAATGAATATGTGCAGATACCTTGCCTATATCGGCAAACCGGTGCTTGCCAACGAGTTGCTCTACAAACCACAGCACTCGCTAATCGAGCGGCAGTCAATCGGGGCGCAGGAAATGTCAATCCCGATTAACGGGGATGGATTCGGAATCAGTTGGTACGACTTTGCACTCGACGATGAGCCGTGCCAGTTCCGCTCGGTTCGTCCCTCTTGGAGCGATCAGAACCTCCGGTTCTTGGCGAAAAAGATCAAAACGCCGATGCTCTTCGCTCACGTTCGTGCCGCAACGCCCGGCTTCGCAATTGATGAGCAGAACTGCCATCCCTTCGTTCACGGCAAGTTGACCTGGATGCACAACGGAATGTCTCTCGGATTTAAGAAGTTTCGAAGGAAGCTACTGCGAGATCTGAAAGATGATGCCTACGACGCAATCCACGGATCTACCGATTCAGAACATCTGTTCGGTCTCTTCTTGGATCAGCTTGAGAACCCAACTGGTGAGGTGACAACCGAGGAAATGGTTCAGGCCATGCTGAAAATGTTCGAGAAATTGGATGAACTTCTCTTAGAACACGATATTAAGGAGCACTCCTACCTCAACCTTTCGGTCTCCAACGGCAAGGCTGTGATAGCTACTCGCTACACCACAAACCCCAGAGTTCAACCGGCAACACTCTACTATATGTTCGGCAAAAGTTATGTCTGCGATGAATATCGTTGCTACATGGAGCCGGATGATGGGCACAGCGGTGCGGTGATTATCGCCTCGGAGCCATTTACTGCCGTGAAATCCGATTGGATTAAAGTTGGACGGAACTCAATGATTATCGTCGACGAAGATCTCTCGATCCGCTTCCAAGACATCGAAATGTCGTTCGAGCGGGCTGGATTTGTCTATCAGTGAGAATTCAAAATTCAAAAGTAAAAGTTCAAAAAAGGGAGTATTTGGGTATGTAGACCAGATACTCCTTTTTCCCTTTTACGTTGATAGGTGAGTGGTTCCGATGAGGGAAGACTTAGGAGATAGAGGGGAATTCATCTGTCAGAATCAGTTTCTGGGGCTTGAATTTTGAATTTTGCCTCTTGAATTTTGAATTCCTTGGGGTAGCCTCATCTTTCTTTCTTAACTTTGCGGCTTCGGTTTTGAATCCGCCGTGGCGGAGGCCTGAAGTGAGGCAAAAACCTTCAGACAGCTTCAATTTTTGAATTTTGCCTTTAGAACGGCGAAGCCATCACTGAAAGTAATTTTGATTTGATATGGCATCAACGCTACTGCCTTTCATTCTTTTGTTGCCGTTTGCAGGGTTCCTGGTGAATGGCCTGCTTGGAAAAAAAATTGGTTCGGAGAAGGTGATCGGTGCAATCGGCACGGCGGCTATTGCTCTTCCGTTCCTGTTTGCCGTTCTTCTCTTCTTCGAGATGTTGGGGCTACCTCCCGACGACCGTGCAATGCACGTAACCCTCGCCTCTTGGATCACAGCCGGGAAATTCTCAGTCGACTTCGCCTATCAGATCGATCAGCTTTCGATGATCTTTCTGCTGATTATCACAGGTGTTGGCTCGCTTATCCACATCTATTCGATTGGGTACATGCATGGCGACCGAGGATTCTTCCGCTTCTTTGCCTACCTGAACCTCTTCATCTTTATGATGTTGAACCTCGTTCTTGCCGATAACTTCTTAGTGACGTTTCTCGGGTGGGAGGGGGTTGGTCTCTGCTCGTTCTTGTTGATCGGATTCTGGTACGACCGGAAGTTCGAGGGAACAGCGATTACCTGGACCGGTGATGCGGCCAAGAAGGCTTTCGTGATGAATAGAATTGGCGATCTCGGGATGCTGATCGGTATGTTCATTCTCTTCAGCCAGTTCGGAACGTTGAAGTATGCCGAGATTGCTGCCGGGCTTCCCGGACCGATGTCCGAAGAGATGATTACTATTGCCACCCTCTGCCTCTTCCTCGGGGCGTGCGGTAAGTCGGCACAGATTCCACTCGGCGTCTGGTTGCCGGACGCGATGGCTGGTCCTACACCGGTCTCCGCACTCATCCACGCCGCAACGATGGTGACCGCCGGTATCTTCTTAGTTGCCAGAAATGCTGCACTCTTCTCGATGTCACACACCACGATGGCTGTGATTGCGGGCGTTGCCGTTACTACGGCACTCATCGCCGCAACTGTCGGTCTCGTTCAGAACGATATAAAGAAAGTCCTCGCCTACTCAACGGTCTCACAGCTTGGCTTCATGTTCGTTGCTCTCGGCGTTGGTGCTTGGACCGCCGCAGTCTTCCACGTGATGACTCACGCCTTCTTCAAAGCACTCCTCTTCCTCGGGTCGGGATCAGTATCCACGGTATGCACGAGGAGCAGGATATGCAGAAGATGGGGGGCTTGAAGAAGTATATGCCGCAGACATACAAGACCTATGTGATCGGCTCACTTGCAATAGCCGGTATTCTTCCCTTCAGTGGCTTCTTCTCGAAAGATGAAATTCTCGCAAGTGCCTTCGCAAATGGGAATGCGATTCTCTGGGGCGTTGGTGCGTTAGCTGCCTTCTGCACAGCTTTCTATATGTTCCGGTCGGTCTTTCTCACCTTCCACGGTGAGGAGCGCTTCGACCACCACCACGTACACCCACACGAATCGCCGGCAACGATGACGATTCCACTCTGGATATTGGCAGTGCTCGCAACGGTTGGTGGATTCCTTGGGTTGCCGATAGTTCTCGGCGAACACGTGCACGCCCTGCACAACTGGCTTGAGCCAGTCTTCGCGCAAGCAACTGCCAACATGCATGGCCACCACCTTTCCCACACGCTCGAATGGGTGTTGATGGGAGTGTCCCTCACGATTGCCGCTCTCGGCATTTTCCTTGCCTATCGGATGTACATACAGAAGCCAGAGCTGCCAAACCGCGTTGCTGCGAGCTTCAAAGGTTTGTACAAACTTCTCTGGAACAAGTGGTACGTCGATGAGGCATATGAAGGGGGCGTTGTAAAACCAATCTGGGAAGGATCGAAGAGCGTGCTCCTGAAGGGAGTCGATAAAGGATTGATTGATGGAACGCTTCACGGTCTTGCTAAGATGACCGGAGGAGCCTCAAATCTCTTCCGAAAAATTCAGAGTGGTATAGCCCAGCAGTATATGTTGGTCTTTATGGTTGGCATTCTGGTGATTATTGGATGGTTGGTGTTTGGGTAAGCTGTCAGCGATGAGCTGTGAGTGATGATTTGGGATTTGTTGCGGTTTTGAAAGTGTATTGTGAATTACCCCCTATCACCTGTGGACGTTGTTTGTATGTCGACCAGAAATTTTCGACAGTTGTTGGTCTAACAGCGAGCACATCAGTTTGTGCTACGACTGTACAAGGGGACATTAACACTACCGGCAGGCGAACAGTACGGAAAGTGAAGAATAAGTCAGGGAGGCCATCGAAATTCAGAAGATGGTGATCCCCTATAGAAAAGCACTAACGTGACGACATTTACAACAAAGGCAAAAGCTGATAGCTGAATGCTGATAGCTCATAGCTCAACAACATGATTCTTCTCGCGACACTTTTTATACCTCTTCTCGTTGCTGGCATTATGATGCTAATCCCAGCGGGACAGGGGAAGACTCATCGAATGCTTGCAGCCGTTGGAACGGGAGCTGCCTTCTTGGTTTCGCTTCTTCTCTGGTTCCAGTTCGATAGCAGTAATGCCGCCTTCCAATTCGTGACCAACTATCCCTGGATTCCATCACTGGACATCGGGTTTCGTTTCGGTCTCGACGGCATGTCGGTTCTGCTTGTGTTGCTGACCACGTTTATCATGCCGATTGCAGCCCTCTCAAGTTGGGGATCGGTACGTGATCGGGAGAAGCAATACTATATCTGGATGCTGATTCTCGAGTTTGGGATGTTGGGGGTCTTTATGTCACTCGACACCTTCCTCTTCTACGTTTTCTGGGAACTTGTCTTGATCCCGATGTACTTCCTGATCGGTATCTGGGGTGGAAAAGATCGCGTCTACGCCTCCATCAAGTTCTTTATCTACACGATGGCTGGCTCGCTGCTGATGTTGGTTGCAATCATCTGGCTTGGAACATATGCCGGGAGCAATGGTGGTGGGTTCACAACAGATTTACAGAAGCTCCTTGCCATCGGGCCGAACATCGCGCTCGAATCACAGAAGTGGCTCTTCTTAGCCTTTGCACTCTCCTTCTGCATCAAGGTTCCGGTTTTCCCGGTTCACACCTGGTTGCCCGACGCACACACGCAGGCTCCAACAGCCGGTTCGGTAATTCTTGCCGGTGTGATGCTGAAGATGGGGACATACGGGTTGATTCGCTTTAACCTGCAACTCTTCCCGCAGTCGTCGCTTCACTACGCCGATATTATTTCCATTCTTGCAGTTATTGGCATCATCTACGGTGCGCTCTTGGCCATGGTGCAGACCGATGTAAAGCGGTTGGTGGCCTACTCTTCGGTTGCCCACCTTGGGTTTGTGACGCTCGGCATCTTCTCGATGACTACTGAAGGAGTGCAGGGGGCGGTGATCCAGATGGTGAACCACGGACTTTCAACCGGTATGCTCTTCCTTTTGGTTGGCTATATCTACGACCGACGCCACACGCGCCAGATGTCTGACTTCGGCGGATTGGCTCGTTCGATGCCGATCTACGCTACCTTCTTCGCCATAGCAGTTTTTGCTTCGGTTGGTCTTCCCGGATTGAACGGATTTGTAGGTGAGTATCTCACGTTGATCGGAGCCTTCACGTCGAAACATCTCTCCACAACGTGGTTTGCAATCTTGGCTGCCAGCGGTGTGATTTTCGCTGCGGTCTACCTGTTGATTCTCTTCCAACGAATGTTCTTCGGACCGATCACACACCCCGAAAATGAGAAGGGAAGAATCAAGGATCTGAGCAAACTTGAGATTGGCATCTTAGTTCCACTCGTCATCTTCATTGTCTGGATTGGCGTACAGCCTAACACATTCCTGAAAGTGAGCGAAGAATCTTCCCGCGCAGTAGTTGGCGTTGTGGAGAAGCTGAGTGGATCAACCGAGTATGCTGCCGAGGTGGCGGAGAGGATGACAGGAAATGCCGTCAGCACAACTGTCCCGCTGGAGAACCAGCCAGTCCCAGTCCCGGCCCCGGGTAAGGTAGAGCAAAATATCAACGAAGTAGAAAACAACTTGACAGTTCCACCCCCCTCAACGACAGTAGCACCGGAAGGGAAGTAGGTTCCGGTTGAATTCAGCGGATCTGATGTCCGCGAGAGTAGTACGAGACAGAGCAGGAACGAAACAGAGACGTAGCTTCACACACACTCTCTCTCTGCACAAACGTGGAGAAGAGGCTTAACGTGAAAGGATAGATTCTTCAGAACATTATGTCAGAAACCGATTTTCTCGCAATAGCTCCAATCACAACCGTCGCGGCCTTCTCCTTAATCGCGATGCTTGTTGACGCAGTGGTCAAGAAGAACACCACAGTGATGCAAGCCTTTTCGATTGTTGGTCTGCTGGCCGGGATTGGGGTTGCCGTCTGGACTCTTCCGCAAGATGTGAGTGGATTTAACGGACTTGTGAAGGGGGGAGGGATGTCCAATCTCTTCGATATTCTCTTCTGCGCAGCCGGTATCCTTACGGTGTTGCTGGCAAAGGAATACTTAGAACGTCTCGGGGGAGCCTTCGATGAGTT
>JBFWSB010000038.1:0-18874 GCA_050248595.1 Kapaibacterium sp. (SeqCode) | reverse complement strand
CTGCCGGTTGATCAATCTCTCAGATATGGCGAGAACCCACATCAGGAGGCGACGCTTTACGGTGAGTTCACGAAGATATTCCTCCAGCTTCACGGCAAAGAATTGAGCTACAACAACATTCTCGATATCGACGCAGCAGCAAAACTCGCGGCGGAGTTCGATGAACCGACGGTAGTTATTGTGAAGCACAACAATCCCTGCGGCGTTGGAAGCGATGCCTCACTCCTGAAAGCCTGGGAGAAAGCGTTCGCCACCGACACCCAATCTCCATTTGGAGGAATTATCGCCGTCAATCGTCCGATGGACATTGACTTAGCCACGGCAATCGACGAAATCTTCACTGAAGTGCTGATTGCACCAGAATACACAGAGGAAGCACTCTCCCTCCTCTCGAAGAAAAAGAATCGGCGTCTGGTCACGGTGGATTATGGGAAGCTCCGCTCCAGCCAATCCTCTCCACAAGTCAGGGCAGTAGCTGGCGGGCTTCTGGTTCAGGATGTCGATAACGAACTCTACGCTCCAGAGGGTTTGCAGGTAATGACAAAGCGGGAACCATCAGCCGAAGAGTTGAAGGGGATGGAATTTGCGTGGCGCGTGGCAAAGCACGTAAAATCTAACGCCATTGTCTACGCTACTCACGATAGAACGCTCGGCATTGGAGCCGGACAGATGTCTCGCGTCGACTCGGCAATGATTGCCGCCCGCAAAGCAGAGATTGCTGGCTTGGATTTGAAAGGGTGCGCTGTTGCCTCTGACGCATTCTTCCCTTTCCCAGATGGATTGATGGAGGCGGTAGGTGCGGGTGCAACGGCAGCAATTCAGCCGGGGGGATCAATCCGAGATCAAGAGGTAATTGATGCTGCCGACGAGAATGGTATCGCAATGGTCTTCACCGGAATGCGACACTTCAGGCATTAGATTCAAGTTCGTAGAGTTATGAGTGGAGAGTTGAGAGTTTTAATCGACGACACTGCCACTCGCTGGTATCATTTTTTGCTTCGCGCTAATAGAACAGTACGATAGCCACCAACATAAAACTTCATTTTCATAAACATTTCAACGAGGAATACTTATGTCAATCCAGATTGGAGATAACATCCCAGAAATCACTCTGCTGCACAAGAATGATGAGGGTGTACACAAATTTCAACTTGCTGAGCTGAACGGAAAGAATCGGGTTCTCCTCTTCTTCCCCGGCGCTGGAACCGGTGTCTGCACAACCGAGATGTGTTCAATCAGCGACGATTTGGACACCTATCAAGAGCTTGATGCCGACGTATACGGTATCTCTGTTGACAGTCCTTTCGCACAGTATGTCTGGGCAAAGGCGCACAACATCACGACTCCGCTTCTCTCTGACTTCAACAAAGAAGCAATTGAAGCTTTCGGCGCAAACTACGAGGTTTGGTTACCGGGAATCAATGACATGAAGGGCGTAGCTAAGCGCTCAGCCTTTGTCTTCAACAAAGATGGGAAGCTGATTCACTCAGAGATTCTGGAGAATGCTGGAGATTTGCCTGACTTTGAGAAGGTGAAGGATGCTTTGAAGCAGAGTTAGGGGTCTTAGTCTGGCATTGTAGTCTTAATTGTACACGGATTGAACGGATTAGGACGGATTTACACCGATCTGATCTGTTTAATCCGTGTACTCTTTCATTCTAAGCACCAAAGAAATTGCAGCTTGCTCCGATCCACTTCATCCCTTTGTTCTGATCCACCCCCATCTTATCTCCTCGTCCCATCCGTACTAACCCCATAATCGGTGTTGGCCGTTCATCTTCCGTGGGCCAGACGAGCATCACCCGCATCTCCGCCCGCGTTCCCCCCTCAGGTGTATCTACAATCCCAGCAAAGTCAATCCGCTCCTGAAGCAGATACCCCGAACGCCTTTCCTGTGGAATCGCGTCGATATCTTCTCTGGTTGGGCCGACAATAACGCCCGCACCTGCAAATGAAAAGAGTGGTTTTAGAACGAAGCGCTCAAGTTGGTCAGGATAGTCCTCCATCTGGTGAAGGAACCACGACCGGGGAACAAGGGGATGTTCAAGGTAAGGTGAGGAAAACTTACTAATCCGGAAGAACCAGTTTGGATGTCCGGCCCACTCTACATCCAACTCTTCATTCCAGTTGAATGGGATTTGCACCTTCTCCCGCTCAAGCTCATCGACGATTGCTCGATTGTAGATACGGGAGATTGGGATGAGATTGCCACTCTGATTCCGGTAGTGCAAACGTTTCCCTTCCTTCACTACGTGGCGAATATCCACAACCTCAATCCCGAGCAGCTCCTTGATTCCGGTGAAGTCTGGAGAAGTCTTCTGATTCCATGGATCATACTCCATCAAGATCACCTGCTCCCTATCGTGGTCGGCAACAATCGTTCGGCGGAGAAGGTCGAGAAATTGTGGCCGCGTGTGGTCACCGTTGATATAGGCAAGATCGGGAGAGAGAGCGAAGTGTTCTTGCAAAAGCTCGGCTAACATCAACTGGTAGGCCATCAGCGAAGGGAATCCCTGAATCTCCACCAGCATCGGTTTGATCGTTCCATCCTCGGCATAGGTCATCGCAAAGTCAACTGCGATAAAGGATGCGTGCTCGGGTTGACCAGCAACAGTAATCTCCGGATGCAACGCCATATCAGAGGCTGCAAGATATTCCGGAGTGTGGAGTGTCATGGTTAGCTCTACAGCAGTATCCTCACACATCTTCTGCACATATCGCGGGACAAAAAGTGGCGTCTCGCTTACCCGAAATAGGATCTTCTGGCGAACCCGATCATCCAGACGTTGCAGGAAGGAAGCGAAGGTTCGTTCGTTAAAATCCCGGTTGAACTGTTGGCGCAATTCCGGAATCATATCAGTAATTGTTTGCTGAGTTACATTAACCCGAGATGGTAGCCACCATCAATCGGTATCGTAGCACCGGTTATATAACCGGCTCCAGAAGAGGCAAGGAATGCAACTAAGTTGGCGATCTCCTCTGGTCGTCCCATCCGTTCCAACGGAATACTCCGGTGATACTCAGCCATCACATCTTCGTGGGAGATATTTCGTGCTTTTGCCTCTTCCATCGCCAAATCGTAAATACGATTGGTGAATGTGTAGCCGGGAGCAACGTTGTTCACCGTAATTCCAAAGGGAGCAAGTTCCTTTGCGAGTGTTTTTGCAAGCCCAATCACCCCGGCTCGTAAAGCGTTCGAGAGAATCAACCCATCGATTGGCTGTTTCACCGCAATCGAAGTCAGGTTCACAATCCGGCCATTCTTTCTGGCACGCATGTGGGGAATTGCAGCCCGGATCAATCGAACCGTACTCATGAAGACCATGTCGTAGGCCTTCTTCCAGTCAGAATCTTCCATCGTCATAAACTCCCCTCGCTTCGGCCCACCGCAATTGGTCACCAGAATGTCGATGTCGCCAAACGCAACGGTTGTCGCATCAATTAGAACGTCGATTTCTTCCGGTTTCGTCAAGTCGGCCTGCACCCACTCTACCTGTCTTCCTGTTGCAGCCGAAATTTCATCAGTAGTCTTCACCAACGCTTCCTGCCCTCTTGCACAAATCACAACGTTTGCCCCTTCCTTTGCCAGCCGCATGGCGCAAGCCTTTCCGATTCCGTGGCTTGCAGCGGCTACAATCGCCGTCTTATCTTCTAATTCAAAATTCATGAATGGGTCGTGTTAGTTGATAGAACTATTGGTGTGAATTTACTAAAAAAGACTCCTGAACGTATTCTTTAACGGCAGAGTGATTACGTGAAAGCAAGTTTTCACAAAGAAAAAACGGCGATCCGCTGATGCGAATCGCCGTTTGGACTTCTCGTTGCCCTGACTTGCATTTGACTATGCGTCTCTATAGCGATGGTCGATCTCTCCATCGAGCATTTCGTCGATAGCAAGGAATGTCGGCTTTGGGATTCTGTCGAACTCTTTGCTGATCGCAATCTGGTCCGGATTATCTGTCATCTCCTGTTCATCTTCGAACTGGGAAACGACCTCTTCAAGCCGCATATCAAGG
Organism: Kapaibacterium sp. (SeqCode); assembly: GCA_050248595.1. Classification (GTDB taxonomy): domain Bacteria; phylum Bacteroidota; class Ignavibacteria; order OLB7; family OLB7; genus JAGWAZ01. The sequence goes on along the minus strand of JBFWSB010000038.1, from coordinate 14,858 downwards.
TTCTGCTTCAACTCATCGTTGATCTGTCTGGCACGCTTCGACATGACGACAATTGCCTCGTACAGACTTGAGGCGTCACCTGTCACGTCCTTCAGATCGACTGGTCGGATTGGCATTGCATTCTCCGTGGATCGTGTACGATATTCTACTTCCAAAAATTTCTATAAAACCGGCTCTCTAACGAAAAGCACGGTCTCTTTATTGCTTACCCGGCCTACTCTCTATTGCCTCTTCCACCTTGTTTACAGCCTCATCAAGGTTGCTGTTTACAACCGATAAGTCGAACATTGTCTGCAACTCCATCTCCATCGTAGCTCGCTCAATTCTTCGCTCAAGGCTCTGAAGCGATTCAGTGTTCCGGTGAACCAGCCGATTCCGGAGTTCTTCTATCGACGGCGGAGCGATAAAGATCAGGAAGGCATCTTCTGGGAATGCCCGCTTGATCGAGAGTGCCCCCTTCACGTCGATGTCGAAGAGGACGCGCCTAACTGCGGGATTCTCCAACAGCTTGGTCACTTCTGACTTCAGTGTCCCGTAGAGACGCCCAAAAATCTCCTCCCACTCGATCATCTCCGATTCTTCAACCCGGTGAAGGAACTCTTCGTGGGTGAGAAAAAAATAGTCGACTCCATCCACCTCTCTCTCCCGCTTCGGTCGAGTTGTCGCCGAAATCGAGAACTGCCAGTCGGGATGTCGCTCCAGAAGTCTCCGTGCAATCGTTGTTTTCCCCGCACCGGAGGGGGCCGAGATCACCACAATTTTTCCCGTTGGGTTCTCTACAACCTCATTTTGCTCTCCATTAGAGGAGTGGTGCGATTTGTCACCTGCATCTGCGGACATAATCTCCTTCTCGATTACTCGATGTTCTGCACCTGCTCCCGAATCTTCTCCAATTCTTCCTTTGCACCGACAATCAAGTGAGCAATGCGGCTGTCGTTCGACTTTGACCCCATGGTGTTAATCTCGCGGAGCATCTCCTGTAAAAGGAAATTCAATCTGCGCCCGGCTGGTTCCCGGTCGTTCACTGCCTCTAAGAAAAACTTGCTGTGGCTTCTCCAGCGAACACACTCCTCAGTAAGATCAAGCTTATCGGCGAGGAGGACGATTTCCATTTCAAGGCGTTGCTCGTCGATCTCATCATTTTCAAAGAGGCGGGCAATTCGCTCTCGTAACCTCTTCCTCTCCTCTGGCACTTGTTCCTTCGAGATACTCTCAACCTTGTCCACCAACTTATTCAACTCACTGATCCGCCCCCGCATATCCTTCGCAAGCTCTCCTCCCTCTTTACGCCGCATATCGCCAAGATTCCTAACGCAATTGGAAACGGCTTCGGCAATTACTTTCCACTCATTCTCGAAATTATCCTCACCTGAATTGCGGGTGATGAGTTCATCCTTAAAGACGAGAATGTGGGAGAGGGAGACAGCCTCTTTGATTTTTGCCCCCTTGCGAACTAAGTTCAGTGCTTCCTTATACTGAAGGGCAAGATCTTCATCCACCTTAAGGGAGACCCCGGACTGACCGGTTCGCTCGACTGTAATCGTTACGTTCACTTTACCGCGAGAGAGCACCTTACGGATAATCTCCTTGACATCGTTTTCCCGAACGCTGAACTCCTTCGGCATTCGTGCAGAGACTTCCAGAAAGCGATTGTTCACGCTCCTCATCTCCACCGTCGCGGTTACTCCGTCACTGCTTGCTTCAGCCTGCCCGAAGCCAGTCATGCTAAGAATCATATCTTTCTCTGGAAGAAATTCATATTCGTCAGATTAAGGAAAGCCTCAAAGTTACAAAAAAGAGAAGCAGAAATGTGTGGAGAGGAGAAGGCGTTCTGTATTGATTCGTGATGTAGGGCCATGGCGCGCCATGGCCTTACATTACCACCACCTCCAAACGGCCAACACTCTCAATTTCGGCAACAAGGCGGTCACCACTCACTACTTGAGCCACCCCTTCCGGGGTTCCGGTAAAGATGCAATCTCCCGGTTCCAACGTAAAAATTCGGGAAAGGTAGCTGATCGTGAAGGGGATATTGAAGATCATATCGTTCGTCTCCCCCTGCTGCCTCAACTCTCCGTTCACCTCAAGGCTCATGCGGAGATTGCTTGGATCGGGAACAGATTCACGCAGCACCACATCGCTAATCGGAGCCGACGTGTCGAACCCTTTGGCGACAGCCCACGGCTCTCCTCTCTTCTTTGCGCGGCTTTGGACATCCCGAAGCGTCATATCCAAGCCGACAGCATAGCCGAGCACCCCTTCCATTCCCTCTTCTTCGGATACGTTTCGCATCTCTTTGCCGATCACCACCACCAGTTCCAACTCATGGTGAAGCTCGTTTGATATATCGGGAATTTGAATCGTTCCACCATCGGGAATAAAGGCTGTTCTCGGTTTCGTAAAGATCACCGGCTCCGAAGGAACATCTCCCCCCATCTCCTTCGCGTGGAGGGCATAGTTTTTTCCTAAGCAGAGCATTTTTCCTATCGGGAGTTTTCTCCCGTCCGGCTTGATTGTGAGTTCGTAGTTCATCGTGCCAAAATACAGACATATCGGAAAACTCCTCTCCTCTTGGCGATAGTACACGGATTTGACGGATTCACGCGGATGAACGCTGATTGATAGTCGTCGTTCTTTGCTATGACACCGCCGCATGATAGATCAACATCCCTGTAAATTCTCGAACACTTTTAAGCCAAGGCCGCACACTTATTCAGTGAGAAGCTCTACCTGTTCACCTTCGATTGCCAGCCCATATAGTGAAGAATAGATTGATCCCGCCAACTACGGCAATACATACATCAACCTAACGGAGAATTCACTATGGGACGACAGAAAACTGCGAGAGAGAGGAGCGATAGAATCTTTCTACTCTTGCTTTTCTTCATACTAACAGGCACAAACGAAGGGATCGCTCAGATTTCATTAACCGACGTGACAATCTTCGGAAACGACGACCTCTGGCTTACAAACGACGATGGAATCCCGAGTCAACTTCGGCTCTTTGAAGCCTACACAGGTGTTGGGGCATTTCCAACCACGGTGAACTACACAGCATTTGTTCAGGGAAACACACTGAGCAACAACATCCTCTATAATCTGCCCTCGACTCTGAACACCACAGCTTTGAACGAGCAGCGTTTCTTGCGAGCAACAACCACAACTCTCAACACCGAGGCATCTCTTGACTGGGTTGCCCTCGGAACAATTCTCGGTAACGATTGCTGGCTTCTCACCGGAAATTCAGGAACGAACCCTGCGACAAACTTCCTTGGAACAACTGACAATCAGGCGTTAGAATTCCGAGTAAACAATAACACGGCGATGCGGATAGAGCCGGCTGCTGCTGCAAATGTGATTATTGGAACAGCAAGTGCAATAAGTGCGGGGTCAATCGGCAGTAACATCAATGGTGGAACTTCAAATCAAATACAGGGCTACTTTTCAATGATTGGTAGTGGAGAAGAGAACCTCATCGATAATGCCAACTATAGCATACTCTTAGGTGGAAAGGGAAACATGATTGAATCGGACGCACACCACGCATTCTTGGCCGGAGGTTTTGAGAATATTATTAGTCAATATGCCGATCACTCAACGATTTTAGGTGGTGAGAGTAACGTGATAGCTACAGAGGCAACCTACTCTACAATTCTCAACGGCATAGACAATGAAGTTGCAGGTAATTTTTCAGTTCACCTCGGAGGGCAGGGCCTACACCTTTCAGGTGATCGCAGTTTGGGCTTCCTTGCAAATAATACCAACTACTATATGAATGTGAGTGCTTCCAACACTGTTGTCTTTGGGAATGCCGATCTCTGGCTTGCAAACAACGACTCTTCCGCCCGTCAACTCCGATTCTACGAGCCGCACGGGACTATTGGCGCGTTTCCTGGAACAGCCAACTATTCTGCCTTCGTCCAGTTGAACGGATTGGCAAACGACATCACATATGCTTTACCAACCACACTGAACACAACCAGCGTTAGTGAAGAGCGCTTCCTGCGAGCCACCACTACTACTCTCAACACCGATGCACAACTCGAATGGGTGACCGTCGGTGGTATGGTTGGAGGCTCTTGCTGGCTTCTGCAGGGGAATTCTGGTACTAACCCAGCAAATGACTTTCTCGGAACAACCGACAACACGACGTTGGTGCTCCGTGTAAACAACAGCAACGCTATGCGGATTGTACCAATCACTGACGCCGGAATCCCTGCACCCAACTTGATAGCTGGAGCAACTTCAAACGATGTAGACCAAGGCGCATATGGTGGAAGTATCGGAGGTGGACGAAACAACGCTATCCACCGAAGTCGGTATGGCTTCATCGGAAGCGGATTTGATAATGTCGTGGACAGTGCTCACTACGCATCGATTGTAGGTGGTCGGGGAAACAGGATAGACTCAGCGGCTGAACACGCACACATTGGTGGAGGACTTAACAACACGATTAACGAGGGGGCAACCCAAGCAGTGATTAGTGGCGGAAATAACAACACAATCAACGCAAACGGAACCCGCTCTGCGATTTTAGGTGGAAGCACCAATGCCATCAATGGAGCTTACACAACAATTGGGGGTGGATTGCTGAACGACTTGGATCAAGGGAGCGACTACTCTTTCATCGGAGGTGGAGAAGGGAACAGCACTGGTGTGAATGCCGACTACGCTGTTATCAGTGGAGGCTACTATAATTCCTTGGGAAACAACCTTCAGTTTTCGACAATCATAGGTGGCAGATTGAATTCAATGGGTGATGGTTCTAATCAAAGCACCATTGTGGGTGGGGGTGCTAATGCGATAGGTGCAAACGTCTTCGGCTCAGTAATCTCAGGTGGAGCCACCAACAGTATTGTTTCAACAGGCTATGCAGCAACGATTAGTGGTGGTGTCCTCAACCTCATCGACTCAGGAACTCACTACACGAGCATAGCAGGAGGTGTCGGGAATACGATTGAGGCAAACACATCAGTCTCATCAATTGGTGGAGGAACAACAAACCGGATTAAATCAGATGTCACTGCCTCGGTAATCACAGGAGGTTACTACAACGTAATTGAAGCAAATGCCCGTTACTCAACAATCGCAGGTGGGGCTGTCAACTATGTTGATAGCGATAACTCTACTATTCTCGGTGGACGGGGCTTAACGTTGCAGGGAGACTTCAGCCTCGGCTTCCAAGCGAACAATGCTACTGGGTCGAAGGATATGACGGTATCAGCTTCGAGCACAGTCGTCTTCGGCAATTCCGATCTCTGGCTTGCGAACAACGACAATGTCCCAAGTCAACTCCGGTTCTATGAAGCATACAATACCTCCGGAGCATTTCCGAACAGTGCGAACTTCAGTTCGTTTGAAGCGCAAGATCAGGATGCTGACATTGAGTATATCCTCCCAGTAGCAGCCGGGTCAGTTGGTGACTTACTTTCAATCAGTGCAATTGCTGGAACCAGAGTAACACTTGCGTGGGCTGCACCTTGCTGTGGGAACACAATCCATCCTGCAAATGATGGCGAGGATTCTCGTGGACTTACCAGCAACGATATCCCTCACCATGTGGTCAATTTTTTGCAGTCGACTGAGGGTGATTTGTTGATTGAGGCAAGCCCTGGTGAGTCTTCTGAAATCAAAGTCTTGCGGGAGAAAATCGAATCTCTTGAGAGTGAGATTGAGCAGTATCAAAAACTGGAAGAGCGTTTGAAGCTCCTGGAAGAACGGCTGGAGAAAGAAGCAAAGAAAGCTTCGCCTGATTTATCCAGCAGAACGAATCTGAGGAATTGATTGATTTCACAACGTGCACCGTGGGGCATGGTTCACCATGTTCCTACGGTGCACGCCGTTTTGACTATGTCTCCATCAATCTCACCAAAAACTCTCCCTTCCGACGAACGGAAACTGGAATTTCTGACCCATCAACCATTATTACTGATCCCCCCTTGCCACGCTTGTATCCCTTGATGTAGGCCATGTTCACGATGTGGGAGTGGTGAATGCGAAAGAAGTTGGAGGCAAGTAGAAGCGACTCGTACTCACCGATAGACTTCGAGACAAGGGTTGACTTCCCCCCTCTCAAAAAGAACTCGGTATAGTTCTTGTGTGATCTACAGCGGATTACCTCTTCAAGGTCAATCAGTTGAAAGCCGTCAAGATTTGGTAGGATCAGCCGCTTCGACCGATAACCCGGATCGAGTTCAGAGTCGTTCCCCCTCTTCGCAAAGTTTTTTTTGAGGGTGTGGCGCTCCACAGCATTCTGCACAGCTACCTTCAAGTCAGCCACATCAACTGGCTTCAACAGATAATCGACTGCCGATGCCTTAACAGCCTGAATGCCATATTGATCGTAGGCAGTAACAAAGATGACCTCGAAATTGATTGGACTTGCCTTCTGCAGTAAATCGAATCCTGTTCCATCGGACATCTGAATGTCGAGGAAAACCAGATCGGCCTGGTTCACGATTTGGCTCCCCTCAGCCACTGAGGCAGCTTCACCGATCACCGAAAGATTTGGGCAGTGTCGTTGAATAAGCTTGTGAAGTGTTTTACGACCGTACGGTTCATCGTCTACGATCATTGTCGAAATGGAAGTTATAGGAGCTTGCATAAGCCTTCACTTGTATGGGAAGTTTGATTTGTACTCGAGTTCCTTCCGGAGCTTTGTACTCATCGTACAGATCAGTAATTGTTATCACAGCTTGATAGTGGTGGATAGAGTTTAGCAGATCGATTCGCTTCTGCGTAACCCCCATCCCCATCGACTTGTGAAGTGATCCTTCCTTCATACGCAGTGCAGCTTCGCGGCCAACACCACTATCTTCAATCGTACAACAGAGGTAGTTCCCCTCCACAATGTCATATCGAACAACCAAGCGACCCCCAACTTTGTTTCCAAGCCCATGGTGAATAGCGTTCTCCACATAGGGTTGCACAAGTATTGGAGGTATCTCTACTGATTGCATGAGATCTTCTTCAGGGAAGACAATATCAAACGTAAAAGTATTACCTGTACGAAGTGCCTCCAACTCTACGTAGTGGGTGAGGAACTCTTTTTCATCTTGAAGTGAGATATGAGATTGTTCCGATTGAGTGAGGGCAAGGCGCATCAAACGAGCAAACTTTGTAAGGTAAGCGTGGGCTTCGTCCGTTTGATGATCCAGAATAAAGCTTTGAATTGAGTGCAGCGTGTTGAAGATAAAGTGAGGCTTCATCTGCAGACGTAGTGCCTGAAGTTCAGCTTCTAACACGTGCCGCGCGTGTCGTTCACGATACCGCCGTTCTCTAAGCCGAATAAGTTGATAAACTCCGAACAGCAGGCCACACAGCAGGAGCACTTGGAACCACAACGTTTTCCAAAAGGGTGGGACAATGGTAATGTAGATGACGATCCCCTTCTCGTTCCAAACTCCGTGACTATTTGCGCCACGAATCGAAAGCTGATATGTCCCCGGATCTAAGTCAGCATAGCGGGCAAAGCGGCGTCTTCCGGCATATACCCAATCGGCATCTACACGAGCAAGCTTGTACTCGTAGACATTGCTTGCAGGGTTGAGAAAGTCGAGGGCTGAAAACTCAATGTCCAGATGGTTCAAATCAGATTGCAGGACAACGCTATCCCCATCTTGAAGTTCGGTGGCAATCAGGCTATCGCTTGCTCGGAAAGAAGTAACCACAATCGGGGGGACATGGTTGTTCCGTGCTAAGCTGTCTGGATAAAACGAGACAATTACGTTAGACCCACCAAAGTAGTGCTTCCCTGATTCATCTCGCCAAGCCGCCTTAAGAGCAAACTCGTTGACCGGCAGTCCGTCGGCAATTGTGTAGGTGTAAATCGTGTCGGAATCGGGATTGTATCGTGCCAGTCCAGCAGATGTGCTCACCCATATGTGGCCACTATTATCTTCGAGAAGAGCACAGATACCGTTGCTTCGTAGACCCTCGTTTGTTGAGATTGTAGTAAACGAATCATCCTCAGGATGATAGCGTGCAAGCCCTCCACCGTATACGCCAAGCCAGATTCTACCCTTACGATCTTCGAGTATCCCCCAAACTGCACCTGCCGGCAACGAGTGTGGATCGCTTGGTTCGTGCTGATAGAACTTTGGAGTAGCCCCGACCGAATCCCACCGATAAAGCCCGAACTGTGTGCCAGCCCACATTCTCCCATCCCGATCGTTTAGCAGTGCCCAGACTGCTCGGCTGAGATATGTTTCTTCGTTCTCATAACGAAGTTGTTCTATCAGGTGATAATTACGGTCGTAGATTGTTATAAATGAGTTGATCGTCCCCACCCAGATACGCCCCGAACGATCTCTCGCAAATGACCAGAAGGCATTATGTGTCAGTGAATCCTCAACAAAAAAGAACCGCTTGGTGGCAAGGTTGTAGCGAATCAAGCCATTCCGCAACCCAAAGAGAACATCCTCCCCATTGCCGAAAATTGCACCCACTATCCCAGTTGAAAGTAATCCGAAACGAGATGTGGATGCTGAGTAATCTCTCACCACATTTCGTTCTTCATCAACCTTTAAGAGTTGATGATCGGTACTAACCCAGAGAGACCCCTCTCGATCGCGGTATATAGCACGAACTCTCGACATCAATCGACTTCTGTCAGTCGGGGTTGTGAATGTCAATGCGGGAGGGAAGAAATAGCGTTGTGGCATAATCTTGTAGATGCCATCGTCAGTACATGCCCAGAATATTCCGGCTTGATCGCGCTTTAGATCGTTGATTTGTCCGCGAAGAACCAATCGATCTTTCGTGAATGGTTCTTGCGTTAGACTATCTCCCTGAAGCGACTCAAGTCGATAGAGTCCACTTACCAGAAAATCTAACTGATAGAGTGATACCCAGTAGTCGTTATCCCCATTAAAAGAAAATGGCCCCGATTGAATGGCGGAGGGAAATGGGAGAGAAATCACGGACAACGGGCGTCCAGTCAACTTATCAATTGAGAGGATTTTTCCCCGATTAACTCTCGGAATGTAAGCAATGCACTGCAGGTGTTTTTCATGGTCAGAGTGGATTGAGTAGATACGCCCACTCTTTTTTTGAATATCATCAGGGATTGGGACTTCTTTGAACGACGTATCCCCTCTTTCTTTTCGGAACAGTTGTGGTATTGCGTAGGTTCTTCCATGTGGCAAATCGATCTTCTGTATCCCAATCCAGAGCGTCCCCATCTCATCTTCAGTAATCGCCGTTACCACACATGCCTGGCCACTATCTTCAGGCAGTGCAAGATAGTGGCGAAACGAGTTTGATTCTGGTAGGAATTCATTCAATCCATTTGCGGTTCCAATCCAAAGACTTCCACGGCGATCAACCAACAATGTTTGGACAAAGTTATCACTGAGGCTTGTTTCGTCGGACTGGTTGTGAATAAAGGGGGTAAACGTACCAGTAATCCGGTTAAAGCGATGAACCCCGCGGGCAGTCCCAACCCAGATGCTACCATCAACATCTTCCGCAAGGGCTTTTATTGGTGGGATACCATTCCAGTAAGTGGTAAAGGAATAACCGTCATACTTTACCAGACCATCTCGGGTTCCTGCCCAGAGAAAGCCTCGTGAATCGGGAAGAAGCGTGTAGACAATTGAGTGAGGAAGTCCTTCGTTTGTTGAGATCAGTTCGATTCGATAGCGTGAGGGGTTAGCGAACAGAGTTGCTGTAGTTAACACAAAAAGCAGTGCAACGATCTTGGGGTAAAGGTAAGGAGAAGCGAAGGCGCGGAGAGGAATCGACCGGCAAATTTTGGCGTGGAAGCAATGATTGTGATGGTGATCTATCATAGCATAACTCTACAGGGGAGAGCGATTGATATCAGCTAAAGTATGTATACTGGATCGGATATACTTGCTCGCTTCTACTGCCTCTACTATTGGGTAAATCTCTGCACTACGCTCTATGAAAGAAAAGGGGCTACTTCAAAGTAACCCCTTAAACTCACTTATGTTTCTATGGAGACCAGTAGCCTCACTACATTCCAGAAGAGTGCCTTCCTACATCGTACAAATCTTTTTCCAGATCTTCTTCCTCCCCCCCCTCTTTCTTCGCACTCTCTTCTTTCTCCTTCTTCACGATAATCTTTCGCTCGGTATCGTTGTACGAACCATTGACAACAGGCTTTCCATCTGGACCAATTAACTGCAATCGGATAGAGTGTTCTCCCTCCTTCAATCCTTCAATGAAATATGGAACCCACTCGGTAAGAGTATCCATTTCTTTCCCATCAATCGAAGCAACAACTTTATAGGCATTTTGCCCAAGCTCACAATTGGAGATATAGAAGTCGATCATAATCTTCCGAGCGTCGGTTCCCACATATTCCCCCTTAGGGCGGCTGTAGGTCAGAAGTGGTTGCTCAGGATTGAAGAGTGCATCCCCCTTTTTCTCGCCGACATAAAATGTGCGAGCAACGAAAGCACCCGGCTTCTTAACACTCTCGTGCCACGATCTACTCGGGAAAGCCCGAATGGTGTGTGCCCCAGGAGCAAGTCCACCAATACGGAACGTAGTGTCGTACATCGCCATGTATGGCTCGTTGTCCACAATCACGTGGATGTGTTGGCCATCTTTGGAGTAAGCTAAGTCGTTTGCCCCCTCACCCGGCGTAGGGGCTTTCAGGCTCATGCCCTGCAATGTGAGAGTAACACTTACGCTGTCGTCGGTAACGACGGCATCAGCTTCTGGAGCAGTAATATCAAACTTCATCACGTCAAGTTCTGATCCAGGTGAACCTTTGACAATGCGAAGTTCAACTGATCCTTCTTGTGCGTGCTCATCAAAGTCAGCTTCAGGGTCGGTATCATCACCACATGCGGCAACCATCAATCCAAGGGAGAGCATCAAGGTGAATGAGAGTATCTTCAGAACCTTCATACGGCAAAAAAAATATTTGTGAAACAAGCAATAGCAAGCCAATATACAGAGATCAGCAAAGAGAAACTGATGCAACTGACGACAGAGAATCCGTTGCACAACGTTTTGATGTTTTGCAATTTTGTTCACTTATGACAAAATCGGATGTGATTGACCGCGTTGCGGAAGGAACTGGTCTGACCAAACTTGAAACGGAGGCTGTAATCAACGGCTTCCTAAAAACTATTGTTGATGCTCTCGCCGAGGGTGACAGCATTGAACTGCGAGGCTTCGGAACGTTTCGCGTGAAGGAACGTGCTCCTCGCACCGGAAGGAATCCGAAAACTGGGAAGATCGTTGAGATCGACGTTCAGTATGTTCCTCACTTCAAGATGTCTCGCGAAGTGCGAAAGCATATCGACGAGATGATCAAAACATTGAACAAGGAATGATATGAGTAACGACGAGAGAACTACCAATCTTCCTCCTGTAGAAGACCACCATCAAATTCTCCACGCAAAGGATCCCCACCGGGGACGAAGCTATGTCATCGCAGGGATTCTCTGTTTTGTATTTGCTGGCTTGGTGTATGTTGTGGCCAAACCAGAGGAGAAGATGGGACCACCACAAGGGGCTGCCGGGGGGCTACCTACGGATCATCCTGAAATGGGAGAAAGTGGAGGACAGCCCGATTTGGCAACGGCTGTGCAACAGCTTCGGTCGATGGCTGAGTCATCACCGAACGATCCGGTTGTTCACCTGAATCTGGCCAACGCTCTCTACGATCTTGGCCAGAGCCAGAAGTCAGCAGAGCCATTCGTGGAGGCACTCCCCCACTACGAGCTATTCTTGCAGGCTAATCCAGAAGACCAGAATGCGCGAACCGATATGGCCTATGCCCTTTACCGAGCGGGAAACATCGACGAAGCAATTTCGCAGCTCTATCAGGTGCAGAAGACCAATCCGAAGCATCAGAACTCGGCCTTCAACCTCGCACTGATGTACAAAGAAAAGGATAAGCCAGACAGCGTTCTGGCCTATATGAAGCGAGTGGCTGAGATCGATTCAACAACCGGTCCGGGGAAGGCAGCCCAGCAAATTCTGAACGAATACTTGCACGCACATTAGCCCAAAGAATGTTTTCGAGAGAATTCCTTACGTGAATTTCACTCGAAAATCTCGGAATCGTTGTATATTAGCAGGCTTTTGAAACGAAGAATCTTCATTCAATAGACATAAAACGCGAGGTCAATCATGCCTTCAGGGAAAAAGAGAAAACGCCATAAAATGGCAACGCACAAGCGGAAGAAAAGACTGCGTAAGAACAGACACAAGAAGAAGTAAGGGCTAAGCCCTTTGATTTCAGCCCTTCGTTTTGAATAGAGACGAAGGGCTTTTTTATACGAGTGAGTACGTAGGAGCTTGAATCAAGTAGGTAGCAAACCTGCTTCAGAGCATCTTCAGAAAGGCTATAGAAGATGGCACATTGCTTCGGCTACAACCTCCTACTCTTTTTTCTACTATCTACTATCTATCATGCGAACAGTTACCGAGCAGGAGCACGAACTTTTTCTTCAGACATACAAACGCCTTCCAGTGGAGATCGATCGAGCCGAAGGGATGTATGTCTACGCAAAGGATGGAAGGCGCTATCTCGATTTTTTGGGGGGCATTGCCGTCAACGCTGCCGGACATTCACACCCACGGATCATCCGCGCCGTTGTAGACCAGATGAATCGGTACGCACACGTCTCCAACTTCTTCTATCAAGATGCACAGGTCAGTTTTGTGGAGAAGTTGACACGGTTGAGCCGATACGACCGGGCATTCCTCTGCAACAGTGGAACCGAGGCGACAGATGGTGCGCTGAAACTTGTTCGTCGCTGGGGATCGGCACGGCAGAAATCAGAAGTAATTGCCTTCACCGGCGGTTTTCACGGACGAGGCTACGGCGCACTCTCGATCATGGACAAGCCGAAGTATAAGGAGGGAATGGGACCATTTCTATCGGGGACAGAGGTGCTTCCGTTCAACGACCTCAATGGTCTTGCTGAGTCAGTGAACGAATCCACTGCGGCAGTCTTTATCGAGTTCCTTCAGGGTGAAGGGGGTATTCGTTGGGCAGATCGGGAGTTCGTTCAACTGCTGGAAGATCTTCGAGAGAAATATGGATTTCTGATTGTTGCCGACGAAGTTCAGGGTGGTGGTGGCAGAACTGGAACGTTCTTTTCATTCGAGCACTTCAACGTCCGTCCCGACATTGTCACGACTGCGAAAGTGATTGGTGGCGGACTTCCACTCGGCGCAATCTTAACAACAGAGAGCCTTGCTGATGTTTTCGATTATGGGCGACATGGGACAACATTTGGTGGCAATGCCGTTGCCTGCGCTGCCGGTAGTGCTCTTCTCGACTTAATCGACGACGGGTTGATGGAACAGATAAAGGTCTCAGGCTCACGCCTTATCGCACGTTTAAAAGAACTCGCTACTGAATTCCCTGAACGTATTGCCGATGTTCGCGGAGCCGGTGCGATGGTCGGAATTGAGCTGAAAGAAGAAGCAGCCCCAATTGTTGAACAGTTACTTGGCAAGCTGATTATCGCAAATGCCACAAACGAAACCGTGATTCGACTTCTCCCCCCCTACATCTTTGGAGAAGAGCATGTAGAAGAGTTGATTGTAGCACTGCGAGAGGTTCTCACTTAGTGACTCTTGGTGTTCTTGGTGGTAAATTTCAACACGAAGGAGACCAAGAGCACCAAGCATCAATATTCATCATCTTCTTCTAAATCGCAATCGCTGACCCCACTAAAAAAGATTGTCCCGACCATGCAACGATAGCTCAACACTCCCTACTCGATGGTGAGAATAGAGTTCGACGGCACATTATCTGTAGTTACGCCTGATGTCGCACTGCACTCTCGAATGCTCCAAAATGAGTCTGAGGTATCTTCATTGGGCTGTATACTCCAGACAGACAGACCATAGCTACCATGTGAGATGGACCACAAAGTTTCTTCTCTATTAAATCGAGTTGTGTAGGCTTCTCCAACACCGGCATCTGCGCTAAAAACTACCTCTCCGGTAGCAGGATCAATCAGTAATGCCTTGCCATCGTAGCCAACGCTACTCAACCACTTTCCACTGGGTGAATAATGTACCTTCGATACTTTTTGGCCACCATGATACTGTCTCGATCGTATTAGTGTCCCAGTAATGGCGTCCCAGAACTTTACCCACCCATCAAACCCACAGGTGACAACAGTCTGCCCATCAGAAGAGAGTGCAATTCCATTTACAACAGGTGAAGTGCCGGGCGTCGCGTGTGGAAAAACTTGCAAGACGTCTCCAGTAGTCACATCAACAAGTTTAGCTGTTCCATCCACACTACAGGTCAGGATAGTTGCTCCATCTCTTGAAAATTCTACATATCGAATCCCTTCACTGTGGATCTGATAGCTATACTTTTTTTTCTTTTCAACGACATCCCACAAAGCTATGTCCCCATCCACGACATCATTCCCAACTACAATTGTTCTCCCATCTGGACTGTAGGCAACAACAGCTATCGACGAAGTTGGTGATGCGATTTGCGACTCAATGCTCCCCGTTCTTAGGTTCCATATATGGGCAGTGCCATCTAAAGCACCGCTCACAAGTCTTGTGCCGTCAGGACTGAACTGCACCTGAAGCAACACGAGATTCCCTGGAACTTCTATCGTCTTTACTTCCTTCCACGAAACTGCATCCCATAAAACAATCCGATTATTGCGGTCGGACGCAGCTAACAAAGTTCCATCACCATTAAATTCTGCCCACGAAAAATCCCCACCTGTTAGCTGCTTCAGTTGCTCAAACACCGGCTTATTATTTGATGAGCCAACAACCCGAATCAAGTATGATATGCTTGGTTTTACACCTTCAGTGATTCGCCACAAGTAACGATTGTTCGTCTGCTTCGCAGCAAGTTCACTCCACGAAACTCCGCCATCAGCACT
>JBFWSB010000037.1:0-18864 GCA_050248595.1 Kapaibacterium sp. (SeqCode) | reverse complement strand
GTTAACACTCGGTACGCTCTCGGCACAAAGTGCAGGAAAGATGGACATCTTTCTCGCCCGTTTCGGTAAGGGGGGGGATGCTCGCTGGCTGGTGACTGCGCAGGGTGTAGATCGAGAGCACTTCGTCTCGCTCGGCGTTGATGGCTATAACAACTGTTATATGCTCGGGAACTACTTCTCACCAACCTGCACTATCGGTTCTATCACCCTCCCTCGGAATGCTCCGTTCGATGTGCTGGTGGCGAAAGTGAAGGATGAGTCAGTAGCCGGAGGAGAACTACCGAAAGTTCGAGTTAGCAACTCCCGCATGAACTTCGGCGATATTCGCATCGGGACTTCCGCAAGTAACACCATCACCGTTACGCCGGGAAATGAAATTGGTCTCGTTGTTCGCAAAGTCTACTTCGACGATCCAGCCGCTGCTTCCAAAGGTTATTCGTTAACGGCTCCAACTGCTGGTAATCTTCCAGCCTTCCTCTCTTCATCATCAGAAAAACTTGACATTACCGTTAAGCTCAACTCACAAGTTGAGGGGGACGCCTCCACCGTGATCGCAATCGAGACTAACGATCCTATCTCCCCGAAGATAACCATTAACGTTTCGGCCTTCGGCGTGCGGGGGAATGGGGAACTTCCAACTGCAGTTCTCAGCACAACAGAACTCAACTTCGGGAAAGTCCCTCTCGGCTATAACAGCAGGAAGTCCTTCACAATCAGTGGTGCAAACGCTGCCGGTTTGGAAGTGCAGAAAGTTTCGTTCAAGGAGCCGGGGAGCTTCGATCTCGGGTTCGATATCATTGCCCCAAAGAAGAACAATCTCCCAACATATCTGGATGAGGGGCAGAGTCTTGAAGTGATTGTGGAGTTCACTGCGGCGGAGTACGATCCTGCGGAGTTTACACTCGTCATCGAAACGAACGACGGACTTCAGCCTCAGCGCGAAGTGGTTGTGCGGGGGAAGGGGAGCAATCTGCCGAAGGCAGAGCTGAACACATTTAACCTCGATTTCGGCAAAACAATGGTGGGAGTGCCAGCAGAAGGGACGTTGAGAGTGACAGCCGGGAGTGATGCCGGGCTAACAATTAACGCTGCCACAATTGATGGAGCCGGAGCCGCACTCTATCGAATCGTTTCGCCCGATCCAAACACATTACCAATTGAACTTGAAGAAGGGGAGGATATCGAGATGAGACTTGAGTTTATGCCACAGGATACTGGAATATCAACAGCTCGCATCCTGATTGAGACAAACGATCCATTCCTCCCGGAGGCAGAGGTTGTGTTGACTGGATATGGGGAGCCGATTCCGACATCTGGTGTTGCAGAGGAAAGCAGAGTGAGTGGAGGGTTCACTCTGTTGCCAAACCCAATGCGACTTGAAGGTAAGCTTTCCATCAATCTTCCTCTGGTAGGGCCAATAGATGTACAAGTCATTGACCTGAGTGGAAGAGTTGTAATGTCGGTCTACAAAGGGGAGTATCGTGGAGGAGAAATTAGCATTCCTTGCGATGTTCGTGGATTGGAGACAGGGACATATTTCTGCGTTGTAGAAATTGGGGGGAAGCAGTTCTATAGAATGTTGGCAGTTCAGTAAATAGCATACCTAATTAGGTGGATTGGAGAGTCGAGCTTCTCCTCTACATGAGTGCCGGGATCCCTTTTGGATTCCCGGCACTCGGCGTTTTGGGTCTAATACCAAATTCAAGTAAGGAAGCCGTATTGTCGAAGAGAAAGGAGTGCATACTCATCAGTTGCTCCCTTGGCTCGGGATCGGGAGCGGGGGAAGAAAGGAGACATACGTCTTCGCTAATTAAATTCGGTATAACAACTCTGCTTACTTCACCTTTGCGAGTAGTCTCTCCTCCCTTCACTGAAAGTTCTCCCAATCTCTGTACTATTGTGGTCAATTCTGAGCATTGACGTGGAAGAAGATTATGCAGCGAACAATTGTCGGATTTCATCGGGACGAGGAAGATCAGTGGGTAGCAGAGCTGGACTGTTATCATGGCCAGCATATGCGTCACACACCACCATTCTACGAGCGTTTCTGGGTATTAACTGAAGAGGGGAGAGCTACTCGGCTTGGCAGGCAAGTGGAGTGCTTGAAGTGCGATCAATTCGAGTGGCCTGAGAAGCTATTGGAGTTCAAGAGGACACCGGAGTTCACCGAAGAGACTGTTCCGGCTGGGTTGCTGAGAGACCATAGAACAAAAGGGGGAGTCTGGGCAAAAATCATCGTAATTGAGGGGACCATCCTCTACTCTCCTGAAGCTGGCGAACCTATCCACCTAACCCCCTCTCGTTTTGGCATTATTGTCCCGGAGATGAAGCATAGTGTGCAGTTACTCACCCCTGTTCGCTTTTACGTTGAGTTCTATCATTTACCGGCTATGTTGGAGGAATAGTCGACGAAAATCGTATGGTAATTACATCTCTCCTCTCTATATTGAGAACCTTCACAGTACAAGTGTCGAAAAAGATGTTTTGCAGAGTGTCCTTCGGTTGCGTTTCGTTCGCACGGAGTGTCTTCTGTTCAGAGGCTGCAGTCAGGCAATAGATCGAGCCTCGGAGACGAGGTAAACATATTCATTATGATAGCTGCAGTGTTTATTTCATGATAAGTGCCGCTGACATAGCGAGCAAAGGGAAAACGACAATACACGTGGCCGATGTATCCCGTGAATCGTTCGATGAGACCGATCTGGAACTCTTCCAGCGGTTCATTGACGGTGATGAGAGTGTGATGATGGATATTTTCGACCGTCACCACCATCAAATATATCTCTACTGCCTTAAAATGGTTGGGAGCAAAGATGTTGCGGAAGATATCGCCCAAGAACATTGGTTGCGACTAATCCGCTATCTGCGAAAAGGGAAGGAAATCACCTCTCCTATCTCGCTGATGTTAACTATTGCCCGAAATCTTTGCTTGAACTATCTACGGCTTTCACGTCCCCACACCTCACTTGATGAGATTTTAGAAGCAGAACATCCAGTGGTTGTCCCCCGAGAATTCAGTCATCTCGAAGAACTTGTTGTTCTCTCATTACCCAAATTGCCTTTCCGTCAACGTGAGGTTCTGATCCTCCACACGTACTGCGGATTTCGGTTCGAAGACATAGCCTTGATGTTAGGAGAGCCGGTTGGAACGATACGGATGAGGGCTTCTCGTGCCAGGGCACACCTTGGGCGAATTATCTCGGCTATTATCGGAATGGAAGAGGATAGAGAACGGAATAACTCACAAAAACGTGACGAAGGAGATCGAGGATGACACGTATTGAGTGCGAACGCTTAGTTGAGCGCTATCTCGAAGGGTCGTTAGATTTTGCAGAGGAAGAGAATTTCTTCATTCAAGTGGCTTTGAATGAAGAGTTGCGTCGCACTCTAAAGGCCTACAGAATTGTTGAGGAGACACTTCAGAAGCAGAGAATTCTGAGTGGAGCCAACCATGCTGCCACCCGCAGTATCGTTGCGGCCGCACTTGTTCCAGCTTTCCAACCTGAACATCAGGGAGAACCTTCTTCAACATTCCAACATAGAGAGAGAAAGTTATCCTGGGTGTTCGTTTCAGCCATTGCTGGTGCGGCACTGCTGTTTGGTGGACTATTTGCTGTTGAAGATTGGGGTGATCCAGTAATAGCAGATTCTCCGAAGCAAGTGATTTCGGCTACCGAGCCAACGGAGGCTTTTGTAGGAACCTTGCAGGAAGAGACGGCACAAACAAATTTGGTTGAGAACAATAAGTCTCTCTCAAACCGACATCGGAAGGATATTGATTTTGTACAGGGGAGTAACCGAAATCTTCTCCCGAAGAAGGAGAGTGGAACTCTTAACAGTAGTCCGCTTGATCCACGCGATAAAGCAGTTCAAGCACAGGTAGAACCTACTGAGTCTCCCTCAATGCCAGTTGTTCCCTTTACGTCACCCCTTCCAGCACCGGCTGGACAACGGAGTTTTGTTACCGACTCAGTGACAATATCCAACGTTGACCTCCATGCTGCCGATACCGGCTCCGGTATTAGTGTTGATACTATTGGAACCAGTTCCAGACAAAGCAGAACCGAGCGCGTCTCAAACCCCGTTGAAAGGGGAGATGATTAAGAGAGGTTCCACCACGGTTGAATAGCCCTTCATTGGTTTCTTTTGCATAGATAGAAACCAAAGTCCTCTTCGGATTTTTCTACGGACAAAAGAATTGAGTCCCCGAGTTGTTGATGCTCGGTAGGGCTTCGTTCTTTTTTCTTATATGCTCACGCTATTCCCCTCTCTCTCTCTCTTCTCATGAACCTTTTCTGAAAGGATCGTGCTCCACTATTCAAACTTCTGGCTTATGTTCAGTCCTCAATTGTGAATCACAGTTTTATAAGAGTTTATTAGAGAGAGGATTCTATCCTATGAATAGTGAGAGTAGTTTAGCTACCTACAATTATCGCGGGGCGCGCGCAATGGTGCTGTTGCACGAAGAGTATATGCGCTCCTGTCTCAACACGTGGAAGCGGGCGAAGGAAGCTGGCATTCTCCTTCCAGCAACTGACGATCCCGACTACGAGTCGATGGAGTCATTGCTTCAGCACATCTTCAGGGCAGCGCGAGGCTATATGGTCTGGATGTGCGAAAAGCTGGAACTTCCCGATCCTATGATTGACCCTGTCCCTCACCTCGACAAAGTTGCGGAGTTGGGGGAGAGCTATCTTGAGCACCTTTTAGAACGTTGGAGAACTCCACTGACAGATGTCCCTGAAGAACGGTTCGGTATCCCGACCTATCCCTCACGCTGGGGTGTTGACTATTGCATCGACGCGATGTTAGAACATGCTGTGATGCACCCGATTCGGCATGAGTTTCAGTTGAAGGAACTGATTAAAGTTCGTAGAGAGGAGAGTTGATAGAGTTCGTAGAGTATGATGAAACCTTAAAACATTTGCCTGTTATGGATCAACTTGAACAGAACAAAGAGAATGCGATGGCGTTCTACGATTTGATGTTCAACCAGTGCAAACCGGTTGAGGCAGTGGAGAAATATGTGGGGGATGTCTACATCCAACACAACCCGGAGGTTGGTGATGGGAAGGAGGCCTTCATTGCCTACTTTGAACGAATGGCTCGTGAGTATCCGGGAAAGCGAGTCCACTTCAAGCGGGCAATTGCTGAGGGAAACTTTGTTGTCCTCCACTGCTATCAGGAGTGGCCGGGTGATCGGGACTATGCCGGAATCGACATCTTTCGTTTCGACGAAGGGGGCAAAGTAGTAGAGCATTGGGATGTGTTGCAGGTGATTCCAGAGAAAGCTGCAAACGAGAACACGATGTTTTAGTGCTGTGTGTGGGGGGGAAATGGTACACGGATTAGACGGATGACACAGGAT
Source organism: Kapaibacterium sp. (SeqCode) (assembly GCA_050248595.1). GTDB lineage: Bacteria > Bacteroidota > Ignavibacteria > OLB7 > OLB7 > JAGWAZ01. Next base: position 13,496 of record JBFWSB010000037.1, on the reverse strand, counting down.
TTACGCAGATCAGATCCGCGTAAATCATTCCTGATTCGCGTCATCCGTGTACGATACTTACTGATCTGATTGATCTCCTCTCTCACACACGCTCACATCGATCAATGCCGAATAAGTGCATATTGCCGATGCACTGAAAGCCAAAGCCGTTACCGGAGTATATCGCAAAGCGATTCGGAGGCGGCATTTTTTTCGACCCGCTTTCCGAACGCGATTCCCTGGCTTTGATATGTGTGCGGTTACTATCTTCTGCAACTGTCGTGGATTCAGTGCTCCACGACGCGAGATGCGTGAAGAACTTCCGGGATATTTATTCCCAATACCGCATCTTCAATCCCTGCCGTTGACTCAAGATCTTCTGCGAGCGTGTCCAACATTAGGGGCGTCCGGCAACATAGCCGACTGATCCTCGCATTTTCATTATTAGTTACGTATGACGTTATTTCGTGAGCTTGGTCTTTCCAAGCAAATTCTTCGTGGTGTCCAGGATGCTGGGTATACCACACCAACTCCCATTCAGGCAGCCGCAGTTCCGGTTCTGATGGAAGGACATGACCTGACCGGTTGTGCCCAGACTGGAACAGGCAAAACTGCCTCCTTCGTTCTGCCGATGCTCGAACGGCTCTCGGCAAACGCTACAGATTCAAGACGGCGGGCTGTTCGTGCCTTAGTTGTTGTCCCCACACGTGAGCTTGCCTTGCAAGTAGAGGATTCGGTTCGGACATATGGAAAGTCGACCGGTCTGCGGAGCATCGCCGTTTACGGTGGTGTCAGCATGGAACCACAGTATCGAGCCTTCCGCCAAGGTGTCGACATCGTGATTGCAACGCCGGGTCGTTTGCTCGACCACGTGAACCGTAGAAGCCTCGACCTCTCCCGCGTGGAGATGTTAGTGCTCGACGAGGCCGATCGGATGTTCGATATGGGGTTCATCAACGACATCAAGAAAATCGTTTCCGAACTGCCTGAAGATCGCCAGACCGTTCTCTTCTCAGCGACGATGCCGAAGGCAATCCGTCAGCTTGCTGAGACTATTCAACGCGAGCCACAGCTAATCGAGATTGGCGAGCGGAGAAATCCGGCGGCAACCGTAGAGCAACACATTTATTCTGTGTCGCAAGATCGCAAGGTTGATCTCCTCCTCCACTTGCTTCAGAGTGAGTCGATAGAGAGAGTTCTGGTATTTACCCGAACAAAGCATAGAGCCGATAAGATCGCACTCCGACTGAACAAGGAGCGAATCCGGTCGGTAGCAATCCACTCCAACCGGACGCAGAACCAGCGCCAGCAGGCACTCGATGGGTTCCGCAAAGGGAAGTTCCAGGTGATGGTAGCAACCGACGTTGCCGCTCGCGGCATTGACGTTGACAACATCTCGCACGTTATCAACTTCGACACACCGAGATCACCGGAAGACTACATCCACCGCATTGGCCGCACAGGTCGCGCCGAGTCGACAGGTGACGCGATGACCTTCGTAGCACAAGATGAAATGGGTGCTCTCCGCTCAATCGAGAAATTGATCGGAAAGAAAATCAATCGCCAGAAGGTTGAGGGAGTGACCGGAGAGTTCAGCAGTAGAGAAGAGAGATCGAGTGGATCCTCCAGTCGGTCGTACGGTAATGGGTCATCCAACAAATCGTACGGCAATGGTAAATCCTTCAGTCGGTCGAACGGAAATGGCAAATCGTCGAAACCAACTCACCGCAAAAGTGAGTGGAAAGATACTCCTCGGGGTAAATCATCCGAAGGTTTTGGTTCGGCAGAGGGAAGAGAGTTTCCGTCGAAAGAGACTGGGAATGGAGGTGCTCGCCGGAGTGAAGCTTGGGTAGAGTTCTCTCGCAAGAACGGAACAAGTTTCAGAGGTTCAGAAAGTGGTGAGTCGAGAGAGTTCCGTTCAGAAGACCCTTTATCAGAAGGAGTACGCCGGACAAAGAAACACCGCAAGTCTTCCGAGAGCACTGCCCCCGGAAAGAGCCGCGGAGGAAAGAGTTCCAGTGGTAGCAAGAAGGGCTATCGGAAGTCGTTTGGCGGTAAGGTCGGGTAACCCACACCCCACACAAGCTGAACGTGTATATATCAAGAGGGATGATCTGAAAAGATCATCCCTCTTCTGTTGTAGCACTATTCCCGATATTGTCGGCAACTATTCTACCAAATTCAAGTAAGGAAGAGGTATTGTCGAATAGAACGGAGAGCATTCACTTCAGTTGCTTCCCTCGCCCGGGATCGGGAGATGGGCTGGGGGAGAGGGCGAAGCAAGAAGACATATGGCTTCGCTAAGTGAATTCGGTATTAGCCCAAAACGGAAAATCGATAAGAGTTCTCATTACGTGATGGCATCACTAAGTCAACAGATTATCAGCACTGAAGATGTACGGGTTTGCACCTTCGAACTTGAACCCTTTGAAGAAGGAGAATTGCACTATCACTCTGAAGTGATTGAACATCTTGTCGCTCTCACCGGATCAATTGTGGTATATATTGAAGGGGAGAGAAAACAACCTCTTGGATTGGGAGAACTATTCGAGATTCCCGTTGGAGAGGTTCATCAGGTGATAAATGTTGGCGAAACTTCTGCGAAGTATCTGCTGATTCAAGGAACAGGTCGCTACGATTTTAATAGAGTGCTCAGGTAAGAATTACCTGAGCTTTCCCTCTCTTCTCTCTACAACATTCTGAGTACTCTACTACCATGCCTATCTACATCAACTACTGGTTCTGGCTGATTGGGGTCTCCCTCTTCGTCTTCACACTCGAACGTATCTGGACCTGGCGGAAGGAACAGAAAGTGCTCCGCAGAGGTATCTGGCAAGACATCTTCTGGCTTGTCTTCAACGGACACTTCCTCGGACTTCTGCTCGCGATGGTGACTGGTGAGATTATCCAGGCATTAAACACCTTCCTCTACGATGCCGGACTCCCCGTTCCTGAGTCTCTCGCGTTGGCAGCAACCTGGCCTCTTTGGGTGCAGTTCGTTGTCTTCTTCATCGTGAAAGATTTTGTGGAGTGGAACATCCACCGTATGCTCCACCGGGTTCCCTGGCTTTGGGAGTTCCACAAGCTCCACCACAGCATTGAAGAACTCGACTGGATTGGGAACTTTCGATTTCACTGGGGTGAGGTGATCGTCTACAAAACTCTCAGCTATCTTCCACTGACAATCTTCGGTGTAGATGGAACCGTGATTTTGGTGATTGCAGTTATCGGCACACTCGTTCAAGACCTGAACCACGCCAACATGTCGATAAGCTGGGGACCGTTTCGCTACATCCTGAACTCACCCAAGATGCACGTTTGGCATCACGATGTGGAGATGCACGGGAAGGGGGGACAGAATTTTGGGATCGTGCTGAGCGTTTGGGATTGGCTCTTTGGAACTGTCTACTGGCCGGAGGATCGAGAGCGACCGGAGAAGATCGGTTTTGCCGGCATGGAGCACTATCCTCGCGGATTGCTGGAGCGGTTCATCTGGCCGATCAGATTCAGGAAAATGAAGTAGTTTCTCGGTAAGGCAAAGTGATTTGGTGTTCAGTTACTACAAAGCCAGAATTACCACAAAGAACACAAAGAGAAGGGAGCGAATGACAGTTCTGTTTGATCTTGATGGTACGTTGACTGATTCGCAAGTAGGGATTCTCTCTTCTATTAACCACGCTCTCGTTCGACTTGGGAAGCGTGAGTTGCCGGTGGAAGAGTTGGCCATCTATCTTGGACCTCCGCTGCAACATACGTTTGGAGACTTGCTCGACACAGATGATGGTGAGCTGATTGCCGCAGCCATCGCTGCCTACCGAGAACGCTTTGCTGTGAAAGGGCTATTTGAGAATGAGGTCTATCCCGGAATCCCAAATCTTCTTCAGAGTCTTTGTGATGCTGGAACCGATCTCTACGTTGCAACGAGCAAACCCGTTCTCTACGCACGGCAGATTATCGAGCACTTCAACCTTGAAAAGTTCTTTCGTGGTATCTACGGGAGTGAGATGGATGGAAGGCGTTCAGATAAGGAAGAGCTGATTGCTCACGTTGTTGCGCAGGAGAATCTGTCTGCTGAGGAAACGTGGATGATAGGGGATAGACGCCACGATGTGATAGGGGGGCGTGCAAATGATCTCCAGACAGTTGGTGTTTTGTGGGGGTATGGCTCGCGAGAGGAATTAGTAACTGCCGGAGCCAGTCATCTCTGTGAGGAGCCGGGGGGACTTCAGATTCTGTTGACAGAAGGAAAGAGCTAACCACGATTATGGAGAACGAGAAAACAAGTGATGTCGTTCTGATTCACGGAGGATCACACGGCGCTTGGTGCTGGGATGGCGTGAAGGGGGAGCTTGAACAGCTTGGCTGGCGAGGCTACGCTCCTGATCTTCCTGGGGCTGGCGAGGATCCAACCCCGCGGAAGTCTGTCACGCTTGAGAACTCTATCTCAGCAGTAAACAACTTCATTCGTCAGCAGGACTTGAACGACTTCGTTCTCGTAGGACATTCATTGGCTGGCATTCTGCTCCCGGAAGTGATTGCTGCCAATTGGGGGAAGGTGCGGAGGGCTATCTACGTTGCTGCCTTTATCCTCGATGAGGGTGAGCGAGCAATCGATCTGGTAAATCCAGAGCGACGTCCAGATTACTATCGGCTTGCTGATGAATCTGCGGAAAGATCGTTGATGCTTCCATACAACGTGGCGCGGGAGCGCTTCTTTAACGACCTGAGTGAAGAGGATGCCCAGACTGCATACTCCAGACTTACACCACAGCCACTGGCTCCCTATCTACAACCGGCTGCTCACGGGGCAGCTGAGTTTGCCTCTCTCTCCAGCTACGTCATCTGTCAACAGGATCAGAATCTGCCTCGCAGCCTTTGTACGATCTACGCCCAAAAATTGGGGGGGCAGACGGCGGTGATTGATGCCGGGCACGATGTAATGCTCTCGAAGCCGAAGGAATTGGCCGCGATGCTTACGCGAGTCTGATGTCTCCGTATCTTCCGGTGAATTAGGGGAATGAAGTCCGTCAAATAGTATGTGAGGGCTTCTTCGTTGATGGGATATGAACAGTTCGAGTCTATGAATAATTCTTTTAGTGCTTCTGCCACTGTCATCGTAATCGGGGCTGGTGCTGCTGGCCTAATGGCTGCCGGCTTCTCCGCGCTTCAAGGAAGGCGAACCATTTTGCTGGAGCGGACATCGGATGGGGGGCGCAAGATTCTCATCAGCGGAGGCGGGCGATGCAACATCCTTCCCTCGCGACTTTCCACATCGCAGTTCGTGACGGCATCTTCGCCAACTCTTCTGAAGAAGATGCTTCGTGCTTGGCCTTTAGCAAAGCAACGAGAGTTCTTCGAGAAGGAGTTGAATTTGGAGCTTGCTCTCGAAGAAGAGAGTGGCAAGCTCTTCCCCGCATCGAACCGTGCTCGGGATGTGCGGGATGGACTGGTAGCCTGGAATCGGCGTGCCGGTGTAGAGCTTCGTTTCGACGCGCACGTTCTTGACCTTGAACCGCAGGACAACATCTGGCGCGTACACATGGCCGACGGCGAGATAGTTGAGGGGAGTAGAGTTATCCTCGCCACCGGCGGTCTCTCCGTTCCGAAGACCGGGAGTGACGGAACTGGATTGAACGTTGCAGCGAAGTTGGGGCACACGATCAACCCAACCTATCCTGCCCTCACACCACTTACCGCAGACCCTCCACTCCATGAAGAGCTTGCCGGACTTTCACTGAACGTTCGGCTCGAGACTTCAGGAATAGCTGGGACACTTGTCACCGAGGGGGGCTTCCTTTTTACCCACCGAGGCTACAGTGGCCCTTCCGTTCTGGATATTTCGCATCTCCCAATTCTCTCACGGATGAAAGGGGACTCACGTCAGGAGGTCTACGCCCGGTGGGTAGACCGCGACGAAGAGGGGTGGCGAGACGAGTTGATTAAGGGGGGACGGTGGAGAGTGACGGCAGTGTTGCGCGAAGCTCTTCCAGAGAGACTTGCCGAGTTCTTAGTTGTGGAATCTGGATTGCCGTACGACCGCGTCTGCTCTGAACTGCGTCGAGATGAGCGGGAGGAGTTAATTGAACGACTCATCCGCTACCGGCTTCCCTGGACTGGAGACGAAGGATATAAGAAGGCAGAGGTGACCGGGGGGGGAGTTGCGCTCGAAGAGGTAAACCCAAAAACTCTGGAGAGCAAACGCCATCCCGGACTCTACTTCTGCGGCGAGATGCTCGACGCCTTCGGGCCGATTGGAGGTTATAACTTCCTCTGGGCTTGGGGGACGGGAAGAAGTGCGGGTATGAGTTTATAGAGTTGAGAGTGTGTAGAGTGTATGAGTGAAGTAGTATAAAAGAAATCCTTGCATACGTACGGACAATAGAATTGCGAGAGTGAAGATAGGGTTGAGATGATCAGCGAGGAGTAGGCAGATACCTTGAATATCGACCACAAATGACAACTTCTGAAGATCGAGCTGAATAGATAAACTGCCCCGCAGGGGCAACCGTTGTGTGGCCGGGGATGCCAATCCCCGGAAAACGAAGCATTAGTATTTCGCCCCGAAGGGGCAGAATGGACGAGGAGAGATATCAGCACGTCCGGCTCAGCCGCCCGTTCAGGGCGGAGAATGCAAAGAGTGAACGCTTTCCGTGGGGCGCAGCCTTACGGCTTTCCCCACGGCCACGCATGAGTGCTCCCTCCGGGAGCGGCTCGATAACTCTTTACTTCTTGTGTGAACATCGTGGGTGTTCGTTGATATAGAGAACTTCGATATCAGGACTACATCGAAGAGAGTCGATTACTCCGACTGCCCCGCAGGGGCAACCGTTGTGTGGCCGGGGATGCCAATCCCCGGAAAACGAAGCATTAGTATTTCGCCCCGAAGGGGCAGAATGAACGAGGGGATATTTCAGGATTACCTGTCCCTCTTATAGCGGAAGATCAGAGAGTCGACGCGATCCGTGGGGTTCAGCCTGGTGCTTCGAGTGCAAGGTGCAGGTAGAATGTCTGATCTATGAAGAGGGTGAAGAAACGACCAGTTTGCTAAGCGAAATAATCGAGCTTGTTGAAGCAAAATTCTTTGACACAACCTTTCTGAAAGAGAGGTGGAGGACTATCAAAGACGAGGTGGAGGAAGCCTATGGAAGGGCGGCTTCAGTGGCTGAGCGAGAGAGTCTTCTCAACACTCTTCTTGCCCGAATTTGAACCAGCCACACCCTCTTAATCACACCAGAACTTTCGGCCAAGATCGACAAAGCTGAGCAAGAGATAACAGGCTCAGCCCTCAGCTATGAAAAAGAGGTCTTTGTGCAGGTGATGAAAGAGGAGAAGCGTGCGAAGGTAGTCGGTGCAAGATCAAGCGGTGCAGTTGTAGGGGAACTCTACATCAGTTAAGTGACGGATATTCTGTGCTACTTCCGTTTGCTTTGATAGAGAGTAGTAGAGGGACAATTTTAGAAGGTCGAGGAGTGGAACCAGATGTTGAGATCGACTTTAACGAGATCACCAATCAGAAGATTGTTCGCGAGCCTCGACGCCAAACACTGATAGGGTAGAATTCTACAAAATGGATGTAAGAGAGAGCCTCACGTCATATCTAAAATTTGTTCCTTCTGAGCGAGAAGTTCCCTATGCGATTCTCAGCGAGGAAAACTTTGTCAGCTACCGTCGTTTTCTCCTCCACTACCAATCTGAAGAAGGGGATACCATCACTGCCTTTTTTCTCCTTCCCCACAACACCCTCTATCGCACTGGAGTTTTAGCGTTGCATCAACATGCAAGCCAACGCCATATCGGGAAGAGTGAAATCTGTGGGATAACCGGTGACCCCAATCAATGGATAGGCCATCACTTGGCCGAACGTGGTTACGCAGTACTTGCTCCAGACTCTATCTGCTTTGAAGATCGCAGGCGAAACGGCGTTACGGGAATCGAGCCACATCCGCAGGACGAACGCCAGCACTACAACGAGATGACCTACAGATTGGTGCGAGGTGAGACACTAATGCAGAAGGTCTTATCCGATACTTGCAACAGTCTCAATCTGCTGAGAACTCAGAAATTTCTCGCCCTTGATTCCATTGCCGTTGTTGGACACTCATACGGAGGAAACACGGCTCTTTTTTATGGAGCACTCGATCAGCGAGTTCAGTATACCTGTGCGAGTGGAGCAGCTTGTAGCTACAAAACAAAACTGGAGAAGGAGATCGGACTTGAGATGGCATTGGTGTTGCCCGGATTCCTTCAGAAGTTTGATCTGGAGAGGGTGATCTCCTGCATCTATCCAAGAGAGCTGTACTTGCTCTCTGCAGATCAAGACCCCTATGCTCTGGATGCTGACGTAATTGAGGAAACAATGCGAGCGCAACACCCCGATTGGCAGTTCAAGCACTCACGATATATTGGAGACCATCCACTGACTGAAGAACGGTTGAAGGATATTCTTTACTGGTTCGAGAAGAATGTCAGGTAAGGAGATTTGTAGATAGTGACTTCGTAGAATACTTAGGGGAGGAGCGAATGATCGAACCACAGCTTCACGCAAAATCGATAGGAGAGTGGAGAGATTGGCTTGAAGCCTACCACGCCGATGAGTCGGAGATATGGTTAGTCTTCTACAAGAAGAAGACCGGGAAGCAAGTTTTCGCATACAACGAAGCTGTTGAAGAAGCACTCTGCTTCGGTTGGGTGGACAGCGTTGAGCGGGGGATCGACGAAGAACGTTATGCACTACGGTTTACTCCCCGCAAGAAGAAGAGTAACTGGTCGGAGTCAAATAAGAAGCGAGTTGCCAAGCTGATTGCTGAAGGGAAGATGAGAGAGGCCGGGTTGCGAGCGATAGAAGAGCCAAAGGAGAACGGAATCTGGGTAGAAGAGTAGAGTTTTCTCTACGGAGTGAATCTTCAATCCTTCCTCAGTCGTAGGAGCCGCCTGTCGTTTGCGCGACGCTTCACAATATCCGTCAACAATTGGAGAGAGAGAGTAATGTCACAGCACCTGAAGATTCTCGGCATCCTCACTATTGTCTACCATGGCCTTTTGGCATTGCTTGTCTTAGTCATCATTCCAGTCTTTATGGGAGCCAGCCTCTTCGCCGATAGTCCCGAAGCTGCCACAATTTTAGGTGGGCTTGGGGTAGTTATAACCACTATCATTTTAGCTTTAACACTTCCCGGGATCATTGGTGGCATTGGATTGTTGAAGGGGAAATCGTGGGGGCGCATCGTTGTCTTGATTGCAAACGCACTCTACATTCTGAGCTTCCCTCTCGGAACCGCACTTACGGTCTACTCCTTCTGGGTCTTGACGAAAGAGGAGAGTCGCGTAATTCTTGAAGCGTAACTAACGGCGAGATCACAGACGTTTCTTCCTCCCATTAACACCTCGATTCATCGAGGTGCTTGAACTCAACAATGAAAATTCAACGACTTCAAGTCGTTTCTCCCTCCCAGAGATGAGCGAGTCTCGAGGAGGCAATCGAGAACTATTGGTAATCAATACTGAACAGGGAACAGAATGAAGATCGGTCACGCACACCTAAAAGTTAGAAATCTTGAACGCTCGGTCGAGTTCTATCAGAACGTATTTGGGCTGAAGGTACGGGAGCAAATCGGTGGCTTTGCATTCCTCTCAGGAACAGAGATGTACCACGAGATTGCGTTGCAGGAGGTCGGCGAAGCTGCTCGACTGCCGGGACGTTACGACATCGGACTTTTCCACGTTGCCTTTGAAGTACCCGACAGGGAGGCACTCTCTGAGCGGTATCACTACCTTCTCTCGCAAGGAATGCGTGTCTTCCCAGTCGACCACCGAATCAGCCTCGCCATCTACTTCAGTGATCCCGACGGAAACGGACTTGAAATCTACTGCGACACGCGGGAGGAAGCCGACGGAGCAGAGGTCTGGGAGGGGAGAGATCGACGGCTGACAGAACTCTAAAGGGAAGTGAAAATTCAAAATGAAAAATTCAAAAGAAGAGATCAAGTTCTCGGGCACTATCGTGATTTCATGCTTCTAACTATCGACCACATCCAACTTGCAATGCCTCGTGGTGAAGAGGAGAAGGCTCGAAGCTACTTCACTCAACTTCTCGGCATGGAGGAAGAGAGGAAACCTGAAACGCTTGCTATGCGAGGTGGATGTTGGTTCCGGTCGGGTGTTGTCGTAATCCACCTTGGTGTCGAGAACGATTTCCGTCCGCAGAAGAAGGCTCACCCAGCACTCGTCGTCCTCAACCTTGACCTGCTTGCCACACAACTTCAGGAAGGTGGCTATCCCGTTCAGTGGGACAACGCGCTCGGAGATCGTCGGCGTTTCTACTCGGAAGATCCATTCGGGAATCGAATTGAGTTTATGGAGAGAGATGATCTGTAGGATCTATTCTTCCTTTTATCCCAACCCCTTCTCCAACTTCCTCACCATCCCACCAAATCCACCGTTGCTCATCACGACAATCACATCTCCCGGAGTTGATGTGGAGATGATATGTTCAACGATAGCTGGTACGTCTGGCAGGAAGCGGGCCTCTGCACCACTTGCTTCGATGTCGGCAACCAGACGTGCCGTGTCGAGCCGTTCGCTCGGGGGGAGTTCGTCGAGTCGGTCGATCTGTGCGAGCGTTACGTCATCCGCGTCGCGGAAACATTCGGCAAGTTCTGTTTGGAAGACGTTCCGCCTTGTCGTGTTGCTGCGGGGTTCGAAGATGGCGCGGATTCGTCGCTCTGGATAGCGCGTTCTGATTGCCCGCAACGTTCCAGCAATTGCCGTTGGGTGGTGGGCAAAGTCGTCGTAGAGGAGAACGTTGTTCCACTCACCAACCTTCTCCAATCTCCGCCTTGTATTTCGGAACGTGCGGAAAGCGGAGGCAATCACGTCGTACTCAATGCCGACGTGTCGAGCTATCGCCGTCACCCCCAACACATTCCGAACGTTAAACTCGCCGAGCAAGGGGAACCAAAGTGTTCCTTCCAACTCGTCATTCCTCACAACATCGATACTCGTCCCCTCTTCGTCGTAGCGAACGTTTGTTGCCCGGAGTTCGCACTGCTCGCTGAGGCCAACGGTAACTACTGGCGTGAAGGAGTTGTGGATCACATCTCGCACATTCTCGTCGTCGCCGTTTGCCACAATCAACCCGTTGTGCGGAACGATGTTCACAAGGCGTCGGAAGGCGAGAAGAATCTCTTCAAGCGAACCGAAAATATCGGCGTGATCGAACTCGATGTTGTTAATCAGCAGAATCGTCGGCAGGTAGTGGAAGAACTTGGAGCGCTTGTCGAAGTAGGCGGTGTCGTACTCATCTCCTTCCAGCACAATATACTGGCTCTCGGCTCGGTACTGCCATCCCGCATCAAAGTTCCCCGGTGCTCCCCCCACCATAAAGTTCGGTTCCAGTCCAGCCGACTGTAGCACCCACGATGTCATTGCCGACGTGGTCGTCTTCCCGTGCGTCCCCGTCAGCACAATCGACGTTCTCCCCCGAATCACCTCCTCCTTCAGAAGCTCAGGCAACGACGTATAGCGAAGTCTGCTGTCGAGGGCTGCTTCCAACTCAACGTTCCCACGCGAAAGCTTGTTGGCGACGATCACAAGGTCTGGAACTGGCTGAAGGTTCTCTGGGCGAAACCCGGGAATGATCTCAACGCCGGCATCTATTAGAAGATCACTCATGGGAGGATAGATGTTCTCATCACTTCCAGTAACCGTATGCCCTGCTGCCCGCATCATCAAGGCAACATTTCCCATTGCTGTACCACAGATTCCGATAAAGTGGATGTGCATTTTAGTTTATAGAGTTAAGAGTTTATAGAGTTAAGAGTTTATAGCGTCGAGTGTATGAGTGAGTGGGTGTGTGAGTGTATGAGATCGGAGTGTGGTGATATGGTAGGCGTAGGTCTTCAGCCTGTGCTCTTCTCTGCGCCCAATCAATCTCAATCTGATTTTTCTTCAGTGTCATCTGCTTAGATAGTGCCGAAGTGTCTCTGCCATCTCTTCCACTGTTGGATGTTGGGGGAGGATAATCTTCTCGCATCCAGCCTCTCGCAACGCATCCCCCGTTGTCTCACCGATTGCTGCTACCTCCACCTGCTGCCCTGCGTTCGGCCAGAGTCGAAAAAAATTCTCTACTGCCGAAGGGGAGAAGAAGAGAACAATGGTTTTGGGGGCGATGTTCTTCTGTATGTTGGATAGCAATTCCACACTCTCCTCTGGAAGTACTGGTTCGTAGAGGGGGAGTTCTACAACGTCAAAACCGAGTTCAGTCAGTCCATCAACTGTTTCGTCACGACGAAGTTTGCTGCATGGGTAGATGATCGTTGGCCTTCCTTTCTGGTAGTCTCTCACCACACTATCGTGCAGACGAGCAATCAGTCGGCTTGCCGACTCGGCAACGGCCACCACGTTCTCGTCTGGTTCTCTCTGGCGAATCATTCTTGCACTTCGTTCTCCCACACAAATATATCCTTCCAGTTTCAGGCTCCCGATACCTGCTTCTACTGTCCTCAGTGCAAGCCATCGTTCTGCCCCCTCTCTGCTGGTTAGCAAAATGAGTGGGGGAGAGGAGAGTTCTGGGAGAAGGGAGAGACTAAACGGAAGGTCGCGTATCTCAATCATTGGAAGTGAAACTACTTCGGCTCCTATCTCTTTGAAGAGAGGTGCAATCCGATTGTTATCAGCTTTAGAACGTGTGAGAATCAGCGTTGGCATTCGGATCACTCCTCTTCCCCTCCAAAGAGCTGCATCTGCGCAACCGAGTCGGGAATGAAGTCTGGAATCAGTCGGCTGATTCGCTCAGCCGGAACGCTCGCAAGCTCCATCGGTTCCAGTTTGCCGTACGCTTCGCCGTAGATGCGGCTGCGGTGGAGGATCTCATCAAGACCTATCGCATTCAGTGCTCCCCAGAGAGAGACCCGAAGAGGATAGTTGTCTATAAGCTGCCGTGCGAGGGCAGGGCGGGGATACATCATCAGGTAGATGTTCGGCGCGATTGCCTTCGAGTGATTCATGATAAACCGGAAGGGGGCTTCTCCGGCGAGAGACTCACGCCCCATATAGGCGCAGATGTAAGGAGCCGGAGGACGCCGCTCCTGCGAGTACCAAGGGGTACGGTGTCGGCAACTGTATCGCTCGTGTACACCACGCTCCAAACCAATCTCCAGATATTGCCAGAGTGAGGGATAATCTTCCTTGATCTCCCGCTCCGGCAGCGAACAGTCGAGCAAGAAGAGCTTATTGTCCAAGATGGGATGTCCTTCAGGGTCGGCCACAATCTCCTGATCGGGGAGTGAGTGAGGGCCGGGAAGAATCGGACGGAGGAACTCCAACGGTAGATCGTAGGCCAACACCTCCATCGGTGAGAGGAGAAAGAAATCGTTATCTCCGGTCTCCACACCACGCTTGATTGTGAAGAAGTCGTTGAGGGTGTAGACTTCAGATTCTTCTTGCTGCCGAAATTGATCGTTTAGCTTTTTGGCGGAAAGATTCTGGTCGTCTTCTATGGCGTTATCTCTTCCAGTCAA
>JBFWSB010000036.1:0-19113 GCA_050248595.1 Kapaibacterium sp. (SeqCode) | reverse complement strand
CAAAGAGTTTGAGAAAGAGAATATTAGTTGTTTACGGAAAGCTATAACACTTCTGCATACTCCGGCAATACGTACGCTCGGCATACTGAGCCGCAACTGAGAATCTCATCCCTGATAGGATTGCAAAATTTTTATCTGAATTGAGTAGCTTAATAGACCTTAAAAAGGAGACCTTCTCCCCAATTTTAATATCAGCATGAGCTTTGCGAGTGACCGATCTCACGGTTCCATATCCATGCTCCTTCAACTGAACCTGTAAAGGGAATGCAGTCTATCGACCTCATTCGAGACAATCTGAAGAACAGCCGAGATCGTGTGTTAGAGCGCGTTGAAGAGATGCGGGAATATGCTGTTGTCTTTCCGACTCCAAACGGAGGGAGCCACACACTCTGGGTACTCGGGCACTTAGCCTTCATCGAAGGTTTGGTTGTGCGCCAGTTCATGCTCGGGGAAGAACATCCCTTAGCCGAGTGGCAGGAAGTTTTCGACGGAGGTGATACCAGTGGAGACGTCAACCACTATCCTCCGTTCGACGAGGTTTTAAGAACGTGTCGTGCGATGCGTGAATCAACTCTGGAGCTTCTCGACAGACTCTCCGAGGAAGACCTCGACAAGGTAAGTGCAATCGTACCGAGCGGCTTCGAATCTACTTTCGGCACGTACCGCCGTTGTCTGCAATACGTTGCCGACCACTGGTATATGCATCGCGGGAATTTAGCCGACGCTCGGCGGGCAGCCGGACTGGACAGAATGTGGGTGTAGTGGAGGAGGTTGCGTGAGGGTGATCCACTCGACAACTGAATACTCGTAAATCTCAAACGAGATTGAATAACCTCTCAATAAAATTTGTGGTGGAGACATGGTAGAAGCAACAACACTATTTGACTTTGATCGTTCGAAGCTCGCCTTGAGCTATGATGTTGAGCGGCTGCAACAGGAGACACTTGGGGCGATTCAAGACTTACCCCCATACATCTTCTACAGTGTAATTCCGTTGACGGTAGCCGGTGGACGAAACAAAGAAGTGACAGACTACTCGGATCCGGATTGGGCAGATTGGAAGGAAACATTGCTTCTGAAGGAGAGTCCCTATTTCCGCGAGGTGCTTGACACCCTTCAGTGTCGCAAGACAAATGTGCGGCTTATGAGGCTTGGGGCTGGATGGGATGTGAAGGAGCACTCAGATCCACAACTCAACTTAGAGTTCCGCAATCAAATCCGACTCCACGTCCCGATCTTCGTCAACGACTCGGTCGATTTTATTCTCAACGGCACAAAAGTCCCACTACAGCCGGGTGAACTCTGGTACATGCGGCTGAGCGATCCCCACTCCGTTCACAACAACGGGTCGACTGAGCGGATTCAGCTAAGCATCGACGTAGTAGTGAACGAGTGGGTGGAAGAAATGATTATCAGCGGAGAGAAGCCGTAAGAGTTGTTTCGGATAACCAGTAGGGTCGGTTCCTGTCTAATATTCAGCTAATATTCAGAATGTAAAAAAGAAGCGTGTGCGATCTCCACTTCCGCTCACCAGAGCGGAAGTGGTTCGTGATCCAAGCCGTTCTGTGTTGGCGAAAGATCACCTGGCGGTCTTCCGACCAGAGCATCTCCAGAAAGATTTTCCTGTTATTTATTTTTCGGTTCAACATCAATCTGATCTTCCTCAATTCTCTCAGTTCTGCCAATCTCTACTGGCTCATTGATTCTGCACCAAACGAGCGTAAAAACATGCGTACTTTTCTGTCTGATTAACGAAGGACTTGTTTCCGAAATGAAGAGCTGAACCTGAAGTCATCTCTGCAACGTATGCAGATACTATTCTTTCCTTTTCTCTACTATAATCAAACCAACTTCCGCAGGCACTTGGGGAAGAAAACGGTACTCATAACCGGAGCAAGTTATGGTATTGGAGAGGCTGTCGCGCTTCGCCTTGCTCAAACTGATGCTCAGCTAATATTGGTTGCACGTACTGAAGAGAAATTGAATGAGGTAAAATTCAAAGTGGAAGCAGTTGGGGGACATGCTGAGGTCTTTCCGTGTGATCTGACAGATACTGAGCAAGTGCAGATATTACTTGAGCGACTCAATGCACTCCCCAATGGAATTGACGTTGTCGTTAGTAACGCTGGGAAGTCGATTCGTCGGTCGTTGTTCGACTCGTTGGATAGGTTTCACGATTGCACGCGAACAATGAACCTGAACTACTTCGGCCCAGTACAACTTCTTCTATCACTTGTTCCCGAATTGATTGAGAATAGTGGACAGATCATCAACGTGTCGGCGGTAAACGTTCTGCTTGCCCCTGCACCAAAGTGGGCAGCCTATCAGGCTTCAAAGACTGCCTTCGACCAGTGGTTGCGGAGCGTTGGTCTTGAACTGAACGCGCGCGGAGTTGCCACAACCACTATCTACCTTCCCCTGGTGCGTACACGTATGATTGAGCCGACCGAGAAGTACCAGAACATGCCGGCAATGTACCCGGATCAAGTTGCACAGCTTATTTGCCGAGCAATCATTTCTCGTCGGCGTTGGTATGCTCCATGGTGGCTCCTGCCAGCTCAGGCTGCGAGCGTGTTATTCCGTTGGCCGTGGGAGGCTGCCATAACTGCACGGCTGAGGAGAAAACGATCAGTCTGATGCTCACGTTACTCTCAAAACTTCGAAGCACAGGTTTGCTTACCCTAAAGGGTATTGCAAGTTTGGCAACAGCACCAATCACGACAGGTATCAACCTGATGGCTCTGTTGCGTACAGTGGCCAAACTACACCCTGAACGAATTGCCCTCGTTGATGACCGAGAACGATATACATACAGAGAACTGCTACAACAGTCAGAATCAGTGGCGGCAATACTTCAGCAGCAGTATGGGATACGTGGCGGCCAACAGGCGGCCATCATCTGCCGAAACCATGCGTCGGCTGTAAAGTCCTTGTTTGCACTCTCCTTGTTGGGAGCACATACCACACTTGTTAGTCCAGAGATTGGCCCCGACGGGCTTTGCGATTTGGAGGAAGAGTGGGGATTTGATCTGTACATCTACGATAGCTCATCCGCTCACCTGTTCGAAAGCTCAGCTCTTAGGGCAACTGCAGTTCCTGCTTACCATGAAACAGGCGATTCCATTCAGAGGATGTCTTCTCAACAGGCACGTTTGAAAGCGGGGCGTGGAGGGGGACGGCTAATTCTGCTGAGCGGAGGTACAACCGGACGCCCCAAGGCTGTACCTCGCAGGCCGTCCGCTATCCAATATATGCCTCCGTTCAACGCGTTGCTCACAACCGTCAAACTCAACAATTATCGATCTCTATATGTGGCAACACCCATTGTTCACGGGTTTGGACTTGCCTCACTGATAATGGGAATCGCACTTGGTGCAGAGATATACCTGTCGGAAAAATTTGATGCGAAGCAGTCCTGCACTCTCATCAAGCAGAACAAGATTGAAGTGGTTGCCCTTGTACCGTTAGCCCTCAAGCGTATCTTGAATCAGGGTGTAGAATCGCTCTCCTCACTCCGATGTATTCTCATAGGAGGCTCTTCTCTATCTCCCGAACTTGCCAATGAAGCACATATTCAGTTGGGGCAGAAGTTATTCAATTTATACGGCACCTCGGAAGCGGGCGTCTGCATTATCTCCACTCCAGAAATGATTCAGCAGAAGCCGGAATCTATTGGAAAGCCGATGAAGGGAGTAAGAGTACAGATAGTGGACGATTTGGGAAACGAGGTTGCTGATTATGAGACTGGACAGCTTCGCATTTGCAGTGCCTGGACCACAAATCGAAAACATTGGCTTGAGACAGGTGATCTCGCATATCGCGATGTTGAAGGATATATCTTCCTTGCCGGGCGAATCGACGACATGATTGTTTCGGGGGGACATAATGTTTATCCGATGGAACTGGAACGAATTCTGCGCCAACACCCTGAGCTGGAATCCGTTGCCGTGGTGGGACTTGCTGACGAAGATTTCGGTCAACGACTGAAATCCATAGTTGTACGAAAACAGAATTCGACGATTGATGAAGCAGAGATCCTTCGCTGGTTAAGACCAAGAGTTGCCCGGTATCAAATGCCAAGCGCTGTTGAATTCCGAGAGGAACTTCCCTATACCTCGCTCGGTAAGGTTGATAGAAACTTGTTGAAAAACAAAGTGATTGATGTATAACAGTAGCAGGCTCCGTTCGCGACCAGATGTTCCAGTATTGCCTACCTACAATTGCAGACTAAGCAGAGAGCCGATTGAACTTTGTAAAATCTTTGCGCGAATACTCTCTTGCATGGAGCTAAGGAATAGAGTTCAGTAGAAGAGAATCACGAAGGGGCGATGTTCTCTCACCCCTTCGTGAAGAACTTACTGGCGAGCGTAGTTGCTGACCTGCGATAGATCAAGCTGACCGGGGACAAAGCCACGCTCTTCGAGCAGACCGGATGGCTTATCAATTCGCGCTACAACACTCTTTCCCGTTTCAGGGTTTGAGAGGAGCAGGAAGAAGGAGTGGCTTCCAGTGATGACAACTTTCTGCCTCGCCTCGTATCCTAAGAGTTCTTCTGGAAACGTTTCATCATACTGGAGTGAGTCTGGCCACGTAATGCCACCGTCGTTAGAGAAACGCATGTAGAACGGCGTTGTGTAAGCTCCAATTCCATCACGAGTTACCGCAATCGAAGTTGGGTATTCAAACGGCCCAGGACTCCACGTCTTTCCTCCGTCGAACGTTGTGAAGAGATTCCAAGGGTACCAGCTGGCGACAAATCCAGTGTCCGGAGAGATAAACTGGATGTCGTAAAGGAACCCGAATCCAAATTCCGGAGAACCGAACGCATTCCATGTCGCTCCACCGTCACTGCTTCGCCACGTTCCATACATTCGTTCTGCAACGTACATCAGCGAATCGTCTGTGATGCTAAGCGCAACGAAAAGTGAGGCATTATTGCTCGGCGACCTAAACTTGCGGAAAGTAGTGCCACCATCTATCGTGGAGAGGATAGTAGAGTCGGTAATTGCAGTCCAGCGCTCTCTATCAATTGCTTCGATAGCCACAATCGAACCTCCCTCATCGGGTGGTATCCATAACCATCCAGCGTTTAAATCAGAGGTGATGTGAAAGCCACCATCCTGGTCGCCCAATATCAACCCCTTCTCCTCAAAGAGTGCAATTGCCGAGAGGGGAGGGCGGAACCCAAGTGGCACAACCACTTCCCAAGTAGTCCCTGCATCTGTTGTCCCCCAGACGACATCGCTGGTGAGCGCATACCCTTCAAGGTCATTCCGAAAGACTATGTCGTAGACCTCCTTATCAATCTCAAAGGAAGAGGTGATCTGCGGCTGTGCGCAGAGATAGATATTCGTTGCGATGAGGAAGATTGGGAGCAGGATTATTTTCATCAGTTGTCGCGAAGATTGTTTCATCGGTATCACCATATGTTCAGGTTGACTCTTTCAGATTCAATTCCAATATATCCCCTCACTCAAGCCCAGTGATAGGAAGGATTGGAGGTAGAAGAGGACGAATGCCGGAGAAATAGTCAATGCTTCTTCCGGGAGCGGTTCAACTGCGGATTGACGATAAACTTGCCTTGCTAATCGTTTGGACTCGCTCAAAATTTGATGTGATGGTAATTAGCCGAACATCATTCTCCTTTGCGGATTGTTTGTATTTTCAAGGCTCACCGAATAATTCTATTCATATCTATTCAGAGAGGTCTACAATGTCAGAAGAAGCAAATCTTACTGGGAACGTTTTAGGAACTGTGCGGACAACGAATGGCGAGGTGTTGCCGGGTGTTGTCGTAGAACTTTCCGCCGAAGGGGGTGAATCACGTGAAAGTGTGACAGATGCAGAAGGGAACTTCAGGTTCATGGATGTACCGGTTGGGGCCTACTCACTGAAGGCATCAATGGAAGGTTTCCATACTGTGGATTGTCAACAGATTATCGTTCACGAAGGTGAGAACAACGTTGAGCTGACGATGGCCATTGATACTGTCGAAGCCTAACGAGTGGCTTTATAGCTAAGAGAGAGGGCAGATAGCAGAGTTTTTCAAATTCGTCTTGTGTGTGGCCTGTGGTTCCCTTTAATGTCGAGCATTAATCCCGGATGCCCCAGTTAGCGAGCAATTGTTGCTCCTATCCTCATAAGCGTTGACTGCTATCTGCTCACTTGTTTTTTACTCCATTCTTCTGGCCTACCTTTCGTTCCGATTGTGATAGCTGCTGATCCTACTTTCCTTTGCAGATACTCTGATTGTCTGCCATCAACAATAGTCTATCTCTTCCAAGGCAACTCGCGAAAAATAGGCGTAAAGGACTAACTGTACAGAGCGGACAAAATGGAGGAGCGGAGAAGTCAAGGCATCCGGCTCATCCGCCCCTCCAGGGCGGAAAACTCAGATGGCGAACGCTTTCCGTGGGGTTCAGCCTAACGGCTTTCCCCACGGCCACATATCATTGCTCCCTACGGGAGCAGCTCGAAAGTCGTTGGCTTCTTTTGTGAAGATTGTGAATGTTCAAGCAGAGAGAGCTTCAGCGTCAGTACTATACTGCAGGAAGTTCATCGCTCCTACTGCCCCGGAGGGGCTACCGATATGTGGCCGAGGACAAAGTTCCCGGAAACCAAGCGTTAGCTCTATGCTTCTTTCGTGAACATCGTGACCTTCACCTAATATTGCTTAGGTGTGAAGTGGAGGCCCGACAATCTCAATACCATGCTCTGCAGCGATCTCCGTAAGCTTGCGGGCAGCCTCCTCCGACGGCGGATCGGAAGGATCTGGCAACTCCTGCCGATCTGCTGGACGCGATGTTACGCGAACAAATCTCTCGAAGTCACCCGGTGTTGTAATTGTCAGCCAGTGCCCACCTTCCGGTGATTCCACAAGATACTGGTGCGGGATGCCACGTGGAGCCAGAAGAAACTCTCCAGGACCGAGACGATGCTCCTTCCCGTCGATCACAAAGCGAAAGTTCCCTTCAAGGACGTGAAAGACTTCGTCCTCGGTATGATGGATATGCAGGGGGGGAGAGTCTCCATACGGAGCACGATGTTCAAGGATTGAGAGATGGTCTCTCCCCTCCGATTCAGCGATTCGGACAGTAACCCATGTGTTTAGAAACCAAAATTGATCGGCAACAGAAGCCTCAGGCATGGCTGCACTTCTCCAGAGTTTATTGAAGCTAAAAATTGACTCCAGAAATATACTGCGATTCATAAATTTCAGCTACCCAAGCGTTCAGAGTGAACTCTCGACTCTCCGTGAGGTTCAGCCTTACGGCTTGCCCGACAGCCACATAGCAAAGCTCACTTCGAGAGCGGTTCGACTTCTCTTTGCCTTAAATGTAGACATCAGAGATCAACTCCGGCGAACCAAATGTTCTCTGCGAAATGGAAGTGGAAAGGATAAATACGTATTATCGTAGTTGCTTTACCTCTCTACCGAAAGTATGAGAGCCAGTGAGCAGAGTTAACGTACATACCCTATTCAGGGATCAAAACAATGCGAGTAGATCTTTCCAATACCTTAGTCGTCGGCATCTCTGCAACGGCACTCTTTGACCTGAGTGTAGAGGATGCCATGTTCCAAAAGCAGTTTCGGGAGAACCCCGAAAACGCGATGGTGGTCTATCGGAAAACCATGCAGGAGAAAGAGAACGATCCTCTGGAACCGGGAACCGGATACTCCCTTGTGGAAGCTCTGTTGAAGTTGAACCAATTTCAACCTGAGGGTGAATCGCCTCTGGTTGAAGTTGTTGTGATGTCGAGAAACAGTCCGGAGACTGGACTCCGAGTGTTGAAGAATATCCGGCAGCGCAAACTTTCCATTACCAGATTTGCCTTTACTGCTGGGGAGCCGGTTATCGACTACCTGGAGGCCTTCGATGTCGATCTCTTCCTGAGCACGAATATCTCCGATGTTCAGAAAGTTATTGACTCAGGTTCCTGCGCTGCCGCAGTTCTGACTCCTCTACCTGCCGAACGGAACCAGACAGTCCCCGATCAAGTTCGCATCGCCTTCGATGGTGATGCCGTTCTCTTCTCAGATGAGAGCGAGCTTGTCTACAAGACGAAAGGGCTGGCAGAATTTCAATCGGTGGAAGACCGTCAGCAAGACACTCCTCTCGAAGAAGGTCCCTACGCTTCACTCCTCATCAAGCTGAGCAGATTGCAGGATAGACTCCCCGGTATGGTGGAGTTCTCTCCCGTTCGCATCGCACTCGTCACCGCCCGAAACAGTCCAGCCGAGATGCGGGTCATCAACACGCTTCGTCACTGGGGTGTCTATGTGGATGAGGCATTCTTTTTAGGTGGAGTAGAGAAAACAAAAGTGTTGAAAGCCTTTCGACCACACATCTTTTTCGACGATCAGGATCTTCACCTTGAGGGGGCAGCAAAACATGTTCCCTCCGGCAAGGTTCCCTATCGCTCCGCTTCAAAACTAAATAAAGATCAGGGTGAAGCCGAAGCTGAAGATTCAGAGAAGTAAAGTCCACACAGTCTATTCGTATTTATGAGCAACCAGATTGAAAATCCAATCGCTTTAGCAATCCACGGCGGAGCCGGGACGATAACGCAAGGAAGTATCAGCAAGGAAGAAGAAGAGGAGTATCGGCGGGGATTGCGTGAGCCGTTAGAAGAGGGGAGAAAGATGCTCCAAGTGGGGGTTGATGCGTTCGACGTAGTAGTCCACGTTGTGGCGATGCTTGAGAACAACCCACTCTTCAACGCTGGACGTGGTTCGGTCTTCACCAACAGTGGAACCCACGAGATGGATGCCGCCGTTATGCGGGGGGGGGATCGGGCTGCCGGTGCAGTTGCCGGCGTTTCCAGTATCCGCAACCCAATTGAACTTGCCCGACTGGTTTTGGAGAAGAGTGAGCACGTTCTCCTTGCCGGAGTCGGGGCAGAGGAGTTTGCCAGAGAGATGGGAGTTCCGTTTGAAGATGCCGAATACTTCCACACCGATCAACGCTATGCACAGCTTTTAGAAGCGCAGAAGATGGGACGAGTTCAGCTTGACCATACCGAGAGTGGTGGAGAAGATGGTGGAGTGGGTGAGGAGAAGTTCGGGACTGTTGGGGCGGTTGCCTGCGACCTGCGGGGGAACTTGGCTGCGGCTACCTCTACAGGTGGCATGACAAACAAGCGGTGGGGACGGATAGGCGATTCTCCCCTTATTGGTGCGGGCACATGGGCCGACAACCGAACCTGTGCAGTAAGCTGCACAGGCCACGGAGAATACTTTATGCGCTGGGTTGCTGCCTACGACTTAGCAGCCCTGATCGAGTACCGTGGCCTGCCACTCGAAGAGATGGCCAACTACCTCGTCAACATCAAGTTGCAGGAAGCCGGTGGTGAGGGTGGGCTGATCGCCGTGAATCGCCAAGGGGAGGTTGCCCTCCCATTCAACAGCGAGGGGATGTACCGGGGGTGGACGGATGGTACTGACGTTCACGTTGGGATTTATCGCGATTCTCAGGGATGAGGTTCTGTTTGGGTTGTTTGTCGTGTCTTTCCTTGGCATGGGATTATACCGTAGGAGATGATCCGTTGTAAAAGATGGCACGTTGTGGGAGGCGTGGGAGATGGCGCGCCATCTCCCTACGGGACGGCGATACGTTGTCGGAATTCATCTACTGCCTTGATTGTTCGCGCAACGTTGTCGGCTAAAATCACCACTAACTCTCCTTCTGTGGCCTCCGATAAGGCACGTTCGATTGCATCGAGTGAAGAGTCACAGATGAAAGTTGGGAGTGCCGAATCTACTTCTTCGATCCCTTGTTTCACCAGTTCGTTGATTTCTCCTTTCTCACGACCACGCCGGTCATCATCTTCGCGAATGTAGATCTTCGAGAACGTCCGAGCCGCAAGCCGCCCAAGGTCTTTGATATCCTCATCTCGCCTGTCACCTGTGCCGCCTACAACTCCGGTCTTCTTCTGTTGTGGCAGAACTTTCACGAACTCTTCCAGTCCGGCAAGTCCAGCCGGGTTGTGGGCAAAGTCGATCAGAACCGAGAAGTTGTGAACTTCGATCATGTTCAGTCGTCCCGGGGCTTGTGCAACAGTTGGGGCAAATGTGGCCAGTCCAATGCGCAGATCCTCAGAGCTGACGTTGTGCAGAATATAGCTAGCCATCGTTGCTGCCAGAACGTTCTGCATCATAAAGCTGGCCTTCCCGCCGTAGGTGATCGGAATGTTGGCTCCCTGCTCAATTCTAATTTTCCATTTCCCCTTTAAGATCGTTACCCACCCATTTTCGTAGACGCAGGCGATGCCCCCGCGGGTAGTGTGTGCTTGTATGTGAGGGTTCGATTCATCCATACTGAAGAGGGCGATGTTGCAGTCGAGATTCTTTCTCATGCCAACCACAAGTTCATCGTCGGCGTTTAGGACGGCGTACCCATTGGGACGAACAGTTCGGGGAACAACCTCTTTTACCCGAGCCATATCTTCTACGGTATCAATTCCACGGAGTCCTAAGTGATCGGCTGCGACGTTTGTCACCACAGCAATATCACACTGGTCGAAGGCAAGCCCTGCCCGCAGAAGTCCTCCGCGCGCACTCTCCAACACGGCAACGTCTACCATCGGGTCGCGCAACACCATTTGTGCGGAGACCGGTCCAGTATTATCTCCTGCGCTGACAAGTCGATTGCCGAGATATGTCCCGTCGCTCGTAGTGAAGCCGACGTGGCGACCGGAGCCTTTCAGGATGTGGGCGATCAACCTTGTGGTTGTCGTCTTTCCGTTGGTTCCGGTGATGGCGATTATTGGAATGCGAAATTCTGCACCGGGAGGGAAGAGCATCGAGACAACGTGGTCGGCCACGTTCCGAGGGATTCCTTCCGATGGTGCTAAGTGCATCCGGAAGCCGGGGGCGGCGTTCACTTCGATGATGCCACCACCATTTTTCTCGATAGGAGTTGAGACGTCGGGGGCTACAATGTCAATCCCTGCAACGTCGAGTCCTACGATCTGCGCAATCCGCTCGAAGAGAAAAATGTTGTCGGGGTGGGTCTCATCAGTCCGGTCGATAGCTGTTCCACCGGTTGAGAGGTTTGCCGTTGACTTTAAGAAGAGGCATTCACCTTCGGGGAGGATTGAGTCGAGCCTATATCCAGCATTTGCAATCAGCCGCTCGGTCTGATGGTCGACCGTAATCTCCGTCAGAACATTCTCATGTCCGTAGCCCCGGCGTGGGTCTTGGTTTGTGATGTCGATTAACTCTTGAATTGTCTTCTCGCCATCCCCCACAACGTGGGCAGGTGTTCGCTCGGCCACCGCTACCAGTTGGTTGTTCACCACAAGTGCGCGAAAATCTTTGCCGACCAGAGAGCGTTCCAAGATCACCCAGCGTGCATGTTCTTTTGCTACGTCGAATGCCTGCTGAACTTCCTCAATCGAGTTGAGTCCAACAGTGATTCCCCGTCCATGGTTTGCGTTCAGCGGCTTCACCGCAATCGGAAAGCCCCCAATCTTCCGAATCGTTCTCTCGATCTCATCTTTATCTCGCAGCGCATATCCTCGCGGCACAGGTACGCCCATCGAGCCGAGCAGTTCCTTCGTCAACTCTTTATCGCCGGCAATGTCGACGGCGATCATATTTGTTCGTCCGGTAACCGTTGCCTGAATTCTCTTCTGGTACTTCCCGTAGCCGAGCTGCACGAGCGAACGGCTGTTTAGGCGGATGTGCGGGATGCCTCGCCGTGCCGCCTCCTCAACGATTGAGCCGGTGCTCGGACCAAACCGAACGTCCTCCCGAATCTCCCGAAGTTTCTGGAGCATCTCGTCGAGTTCTGTGCGGAGTTCGTCGAGACTCTTTCCCTCGGCAATGCCAGTGAAAAGGTCGACGGCAGCCGAGCCAGCGTAGCGGCCAGCATCTTCCTCGATGTAGCTGAAGACAACGTTGTAGACACCCTCTTCTCCTGCACCTCTCGTCCTACCGAAGCCGGTATCCATTCCGGCCAATGTCTGAAGTTCCAGCGCGATATGTTCGATAACGTGACCCGCCCAGGTTCCCTCCTCAACGCGGAGGAAGAAGCCGCCGGGATCATCGTAGCTACAGCGATGTTCGTGGAGCGAGGGGAGAAGCTGGCGCAGGCGTGGGAGAAAATCGGGAATCTCGTTTGTCGGCTTCGCCTCGTACTCGCCGATGTCGAGCTTCATCACAATCAGCTTCGTCCAATTGACGCTCCAGTAGTTCGGCCCCCTCATTACCCGGACTTCAAGAATCTTCATAGGTTCTCCTATTTTATGCCTGATCGCTTTGTTATCCTTTTACCCTATCGTGTAATCGCTGAGGTATTCCAATGGCTCACGTCGCTCCATATCGAAGCGGAGTGTGTTGTTCAGGATGTGAAGTTTCAGATTGCAGAGAGCGAAGGGACGGCTCCCCCCATGCTCTGCAATGTCTGAGAAAGTAACGCCGGAGGCGTCGAGAACTGTGACCGTGCCACTCCCGATCACGTCGAGCAGACCGTTGTGGAGGACGATGGCCGTATCCTCGTCGATTCCAATGCCAAGGTTTGCGGGGTTATAGCTGACGGCGGTAATCAACCGCGAGAGGCGGTTGCGCTGCGAAAAGTGTTGGTCGATAATTACGTCGCCGAGAAGTCCTAAGCCGGGTGAGAGGCGGATGGTTTCGGCGTTTGGGTAGGCGGAGGGTTTTCCTCGGACAATCATTGCTCGACTCATGCCGGCTGCCCCTGCACTGGAGCCAGCCAAAACGATTTCATTCTTCTCCGCCCGCTCCTTCAGCCAAGAAGTGAAAGGGGTTCCCCCAAGTTTAGAAGTAAGCCGCGCTTGATCCCCACCACTGATGAAGACACCGGTAACACCACTGAACTGTTCAAGTTCAATCTTCAACGCCTCCTCTCTGGTGGCAACGTGAAGTGCCCGAACTTCTCCTGCGCCGAGCGTTGTGAAGACATCGGTGTAGACGTGCGCCGCCACCTCGGGGAACTCTGAGGCCACCGGCACAATCAAGATTGAAGCCTCTGGTCCTCCACTCATTGCCAAAAAACGGCGCAGGATATGCCGCTCGTTATACTTGTCCTCGGCTCCGCCGATAATGATTAACCGTCCACCAAACACATTCTCCGACATCTACACCGCCTATTTTTTTTGAATACTCTCATGTCTGATCGCGAATCTACGAACTGTTCAGGGTTCTGGTGAGGATTTTTGATTTTTGGTGATGATAGTCTCCGATCAATAGAGGAAGGAGCTGCCAAAGTAGAGCGTCAGGTGAGATAGTTTCTCCTCCGTTTACCCAGAATGTACCCGTAGTCTGTTTGTCCGTTGTTCCACCCCTCTCTAACTTGAGGGTAACGTCAATGTGTGGGGAACTCTGATGTTATCTGCCTACGATTAAGGTAAACACGGTCTTCTCCCCAACCGAACTTTCTATTTCAAAGAATCGATATGAACTTTTTAAGAACTGCGCTGCTTTCCTCCCTTATGTTGATTGGGGTAGTCCTCTCTGCTGATGCATATACAATCAACAGTCAGTACGGCAACCTCACCAACTGCGATACGATGACTCGGGGCATCTTCATTGTCTGGTGGGAGAAGGGGGACAAGCTTTCCGCCGACGTGAATGCTTTGCTCGACACGATGTTATCTGTGCGTGAGGACTGTTTGAATGAATATGGAATGGCAGATCCTCCAAATCCTGGCAAAGGTTTCTACTACAATGTCTACGTCTACCACAACGGAGGAATCTTTCCAGATACTTGGGGGAATGGTCAGGGGACAGACGCGAACAGGTTGCCCTACCTAACACTTCCGAATGGTGCTCACCGTAACTGGGTGAATGTCTACCACGAGACGTTTCACATCTTCCAGTACTCCGCAAACTCTCCCGGCTTCGGCTACAGTGGCGATAGCCAGTGGTATATCGAGGCGACGGCGAACTGGTATGCAGCGGTGCGCGATCCGTCAGCCCGGAGTATCTTTGTGGAGGCTGAAAGTCTTGTCCGGCTCCCGCAAGTTGCCCTCTGGCTCAGCTACGGCAATTTCCCTTCGGACTATCCAGAGAACTGGCAACGATATGTCCACCAGTATGCCCTCTCGCTTCTCACATACTACCTCACAGAAGAGGCTGGCGTCTCCGGTGCAACTATCGTGGGTGGATTCTTTTCTGGAACCAGTCAACTCCCGCAGGAATATCTCTACAATCAGATTGGAGGGGATACCTTCACCGGCTACTTCGTCGACTGGGTGTCGCGCATGGTGAACCGGTTCGATTTCCTCGACTCAATCCACGTTGCCGTCAACGAAAAAGAGTGGAACGACAACGCTGACTCAACGGATGACTACCAGTTCATCAGGACGTACGAAGATTCTGGGAGCGGAGGGTGGTTCCGTCCGGCGGCTGAGGAGGTTACCAGAGCCTGGGCCTTCAACACCTATCGTCTCTTCAACAAAAGTGACGACACCTACACGTTCCAGATTCAGGGAGATCAGAAGGGGAGCAAAGGAATTGTAGCGAGGTTCAGGGGGAAGGTTCTGGTGCAGGGGGGAGATGGTGTCACCTTCCACGACGTTCCGATGACTGATAATTGGAGTGGCGAACTTTCGATTAACCTGACACCAGCCGACACCACAGTCTACTTCATCGTCGCCTCGGTGCCGGAATATTTTCGGGACGTGAACCAGACGTTCGGCTACCAGATGAGGGTTGTGAAAGGAGAGATTGTCGATACCAGCTTGAGCGTTCCAAATTCCCTCAACCTGAATCTTCTCTCCCGTACGGTCGTAGCTCGGTTCGACCTCTTGGGGAGGGAAGTCACGGCGGACTATGCGGGATTGCAGATTATCCGATACAGCGATGGATCAGTTGAGAAGATGATTGGTCCTGTGAAGTGATTGAAGGGGCAGGTCTGATAGTTGTGACACTGCTGGCCTGCTCTTTTGAATCTATGATTATCGCGTACATCAATGAGTGAACAACAACAACGGGAGCGTCCAATCGGGTATTGGCTGAAGCGAGCTGACCAGCTCCTTACCGAGGGGATCGACAAGCTACAGCGCGCCAACGGCCTCACTCGGCTTGAGTGGCAGGCTCTGAATGTCATAGTGCAAGGTGGTCGAGAAGGTGGGGAAGTCAGCGGCGAGGAGATTGCCGCAACACTTCACGCCTTCACCACGGCAAGTCAAGTTGAAGGTGTGTTGGAGAACCTTGCGAAGCGGGGAGAAATCAGTCCGTTGCAGAACGGGTACCAGTTGACAGATGCGGGGAGAGAACTCTACAATCGCGCCGGGGCTTTACAGCAAGAGTTCCGTCAGCAATCGATGGCCGGCATCAGCGAAGCCGAGTACATGACAACGATGCGCACCCTGAGGCAGTTGGTGGAGAATTTGGAGCGGGGGATGATTGCGCTATGATGTGTTGCTTTGGCAAAATGGAGAGTAAGCCCAAGAGAATAACCACCAAGAACACGAAGAATCACCAGGGAAGGTGCCATCTTCCTACCATTAAACTCTCTTGCAATGTGCGAAACGAGTGGACAAATTCATGGCAACCTTTAAAGTAGACGATACCTTCAACATTGCTGGTAGAGGCGTTGTGCTTGCTGGCAACATTATTGATGGCGGGGTCATATCTATTGGGGACTCTGCTCAAATTTTTCATGAGAGAACAATCATTGATATAAAGATTTCAGGAATTGCGGTGGGTGATAGAGTGGGTCGGCAGGCTGCATTTATTAGCCTTCTTCTTTCAGATGAAGATCAAGAGGCAATCAAGGATATAAATCTGAAGGGAACTTTTATCAAGACTTGGACTGCAAGCTAAGGAAATATGGGGACGCTATAGGATGGCTATCGAGACTCTTGAAACTGAAATCGAGCAGATGACTGTAGCGTTGTTCCAGATAGCAAGAAGTCGTTCGTGGAATAAAATCTCAGACAGTTGTTCATACATCATCTCTGAAATTAAAGAGAGTGATTTGCGCACTGGCTCTCAATTTAGGAGAGCGAGAAGAAAAGCAAATGATGTGAAGTCACCAATGGCACTACAGCAAGCGGCAGACGAACTCAGAAGTATTTACTACAACCTTCACGATGTCAACCTCTACATATATAAAGCAGTACGTACGCATACCATTGTAGAAATTCAGTACTATTCAAAATCATCCCTGAGCGAGGAATACCTTGAGGAAATGAAGGATAATACACCAACCTTTCATTCAAAGGTTACTCTCCCCCCATATATCGACCCTAATGACAAGGAGAGGAAATTTAATATCAATTGGGAGTTAGGGGGAGGGCTAAGGCATTGCTGGAACTGCTGTGTGGCAGCAATTAGGTGGCGGAAGTTACTGGCAGGTCGGGCAATGCAACTGGAAAGAAGAAAGGACTAATCTTCTACTTGATGTTTGATCATCACCATCCGATTACCAACCAGATAACCCATGTTCCATTCGGAGAGTTTGTCCCCATCAACTTCGTTGTATCGGTTCCTGACTCCTACCGGATATCACTCTCCATCCTCACCGAGGTCTTTCAGCAGCCTTCAGGATGACAGGCTGGTGGGGCATTCTACTATCATCGACCTGTCACTCAGAACGCAGCGAAGCGGAGTGAAGAGTCTCACAAGGTTTGTGGAGGTCGACTCTATCGCTCTACATTAGCTGTGAGATCCTTCGGCAGCCCTCAGGATGACAGGGAGGGGCAGAATAGACGAGCGGAGATGCCAAGCCATCCGGCTCAGCCGCCCCTTCAGGGCGGAAGATCCAAAGAGCGAATGCTTTCCGTGGGGTTCAGCCTAACGGCTTTCCCCACGGCCACGCATCAGTGCTCCCTACGGGAGCGGCTCGATAGCTCTATGCTTCTTGCGTGAACATCGTGATATTCAAGAGCCGTTGCCTTCAATACCAGCTTTGCATCGAAGAACATTCGTTCATCCACCTGCCCCGGAGGGGCAACCGCTGTGTGGCCGGGGATGAAATCCCCGGAAACCAAGCAATAGAAGTTTTCTCGCCCCGGAGGGGCAGAATGGACGAGCGGAGATGTCAAGCCATCCGGCTCAGCCGCCCCTTCGGGACGGAAGATTCAAAGAGCGAATGCTTTCCGTGGGGTTCAGCCTAACGGCTTTCCCCACGGCCACATATCAGTGCTCCCTTCGGGAGCGGTTCGATAGTCGCTGGCTTCTATTGAGAAAAATGTGGATGTTCACGTAGAGAGAACTTTGATGTCAGCTCTACATTGAAGCGAGTTCATTGCTCCGACTGCCCCGCAGAGTCTGCCGCTGTGAGAACTTTGATGTCAGTACTACATCGAAGAGAGTCCATTGATCCGCCTGCCCCGAAGGGGCAACCGCTGTGTGGCCGGGGATGAAATCCCCGGAAAACGAAGCATTAAAAGTTCTCTCGCCCCGAAGGGGCAGAATGGACGAGCGGAGATGCCAAGCCATCCGGCTCAGCCGCCCCTTCAGGGCGGAAGCCTACGCGAGATGAATTGCTCTCCGTGGGGTTCAGCCTAACGGCTTTCCCCACGGCCACGCATCAGTGCTCCCTTCAGGAGCAGCTCGATAGTCGCAGGCTTCTTGTACGAACAGCGTAATGTTCAAGAGAGAACTTCAATGTCGATTCTACATCGAAGAGAGTCCTTTAATCCGACTGCCCCGAAGGGGCTATCGCTGCGAGAACTTTGATGTCAGTACTACATCGAAGAGAGTGGATTGATTTGCCTGCCCCGGAGGGGCAACCGCTGTGTGGCCGGGGATGAAATCCCCGGAAAACGAAGCATTAAAACTTCTCACGCCCCGAAGGGGCAGAATGGGCGAGCGGAGATGTCGGGACTTCCGGTTCAGCCGCCCCTTCAGGGCGGAAACATACGCGAGATGAATTGCTCTCCGTGGGGTGCAGCCTAATGGCTTTCCCCACGGCCACACATCAGTGCTCCCTTCGGGAGCGGTTCGATAGTCGCTGGCTTCTACTGTGAAGAATGTGGATGCTTAAGCAGACAGAACTTTAATGTCAGCTTTGCATCGAAGAGAGCCACTTGCTCTGCGTGTCCCGGAGAGGCTATCGCTGCGAGAACTTTGATGTCAGTACTACATCGAAGGAGTGGATTGATTTGCCTGCCCCGGAGGGGCAACCGTTGTGTGGCCGGGGATGAAATCCCCGGAAGTCAAGCATTAGAAAATCTCACGCCCCGGAGGGGCAGAATGAAGAATCAGAGCAAGATTAGCTTGCTCTGCAGCCGCACATCTCTTCACTTCGCCATAGAGCACTTACGGTGCTGCATACAGTTAACTTTATCCT
Organism: Kapaibacterium sp. (SeqCode); assembly: GCA_050248595.1. Lineage (GTDB taxonomy): Bacteria > Bacteroidota > Ignavibacteria > OLB7 > OLB7 > JAGWAZ01. Next base: position 847 of record JBFWSB010000036.1, on the reverse strand, counting down.
GGCGTTACTTCACTTCGCGGCATTCTCTCGATCTCCCTATATTAATTCTCTCCTCCTCCGCATACATCGCATCAAGTTGGGGAGACCTACTTTCTCATTATTCTCAACGAGTGAGTAGTAGTCCATACTACAACCAGAAAACGTGCGTACCATGGGAATCGAAATTCATTTCTGGACACTGGATGTTCAACGGGCAATTGACTTCTACACCAACCTTCTGGGCTTCAACCTTGATTTCAAACAGCCGAGTGAGGGGCCGCCCGATTTCTGCATTATGTCGCTTGAAGAAGCCACAGTAATGTTCGGTACGTTGAGCGAAGTTCCCCCTTCTGGAGAGAGAGAGCGAAATGATGCTAAGCTTTGGCAGTTGATTGCCGAACGAGGAACTCAGCCGAGTGCTCTGATGGTCTACATCACTGTTGCCGACGTTCACGCTCACTATGAACGCTCAGTAAAGGAAGGAGCAACGGTGATTGAACCCTTGTGGGATGCTCCATGGGGTCTTACACAGTACTCACTCCTCGACCCAGACGGGAATATCCTGACTTTCCGGGCGTAGGTTTAACAGAGAGGAAGAGGATAGTAGATAGTGGATCGTAGATAGTAGTCTCTTGAACAACTATCCACGATCCACTATCTCTTTTCACCCTCTTCTATCCAGCATACCATCCCACCGTAATTTCGCCGAAGTCGACATTGTCAACTTTTACCTCTTCTCCAATTTCACTTTTGAACGTTACATCTTTCAGGTAGACTTCAATCTGGTAGATCGGCATACTGCTCACCGGCTCCAACGTGTCGCCTGCCGCAATCCTTACCTTACCCGAGACGGCCTTCCACGTATCTG
>JBFWSB010000035.1:0-19116 GCA_050248595.1 Kapaibacterium sp. (SeqCode) | reverse complement strand
AACGAAGGAGAGCAACGAAACCATATCTCTTACTTCGACCCTTGCGAAACGTTGAACCGATAGTGCCGATTGAAGTGATTGTTGTTTCCGGCAGGAGTAATAAAGGCTCTCCCTGGTTTCTCACCTATCATCTCACTAATCGCAATTGCACTCAAGTTCTCTCCATCACAGTAATCCTGTGCGATGTTGTAGGACATCGTGATCACGCAGGGAATACCGAGAGAATCGGCTACCGAGTAGATGTAGCGGACGGCTTCAATCAAGTTTGTGGCTGATGGAAGGACACTTACGTGAGTGAGGCGAGCCTTCGGAGCAACGCCACAGTACTTCCCAGCAGCGTGACCACTCCCGGCAGCTACGCCCGCAGCAGCCGTTACATGCCACGTTGCAGAGTTCTCCCGAAAGTCCTCCGTCTCCCCCTGAATCTCACGGTTCAAGTCGTCAGGACTCCAGAGCCGTCCGTAGCCGTAGACGCTTTGATTTGCTTCGGCGACCGACTGATCCCAGATTGATACGAAGCGCGTTGTTCCATCGGCATTCAAGAAGTCGGGGTGGCGGAAGTCGAGCACAGCATTTTCAATAACCCCAATCAAAACTCCTTCACCATCATATCGCTTCGTTAAAGGAGACCGAATAGTTACCACGTTCCCCATGTTGCTCTCTTGAATTCCATACTCCCAATCGCCCGAAGAGACCGGAATGATCGGGAGGGGAGCGTAGGGAAGAGAGTCGTTTATTTTCATTTTGAATGGGACGAAGGTTAGGGGAGGTTCAAATTTTCTCCACCCCATATCGACAAGCTCTACTTGGGGAAGCTCCACAAGCTGGCGCAGTGCTTTCACCGGAAGGAGAGCCGTCACGATGGAGGCTGTCCGACTCACGACATCTCCCCCCCTATCTGCTATCAGTTGAGCCAACTTCTCGGTATCTCCTTTGAGAGCCGCTCGCATTGTACGATCTTCCGGCCACGTATAACAACTATCTATAACACCGGAATACATAAACTTTGCTCGAACCTCCGGTGATTGCGCCAATCCGAATTGGTTTGCGGAGAAGAGAATCAAGAGACAAACCTCTATGAGGAACAGTAGGCCATGCTTCTTATTGGAGGGTCTTCTCCCAGCACGCACCACGTTGATAACGTTCATTGTATTAAACAGAACTGAGTTATTAGATAGGTAATTTCAGGTAGAGGAATTTCTTCCCTCGGGAACAGACTCTACATTTCTCATGCTTGCTGTGTTTACTGTAGAATCAGGCGCTGCACAACCCGCTCCCCTCTTTCCGTGCTGACCACAAGGAGGTAGACACCTAACGTGAGGTCGTCGAGACGCAAAATCTCGAGGTGCTCCCCACCATCTCGCCTCCCCTCCTCAAGAAAAGTTCTCACGTACTCGCCGTTGATGTTGTAGAGGGACAACGAGATTGAGCGAGCATTTGCGAGGTGATATCGGAAGAAGATTTCTCCCCCCTTTCGGCTCGGGTTAGGAGTAACTTCGGAGTTCGTGATTGCTCCTGAGGCTGCCCGCCAGGAGTCGAGATAGATTTCACCTGCTACACTTACTTCCTCCTCAGGGGTTCTCTCATCCCGACTCAACGAGTCGAATCGTGAACGGATTTCCGGAGCTTGACGCTCGATAAACGTTTCGATCGATTCTCCATCCGGCTTCTGTTCTAACAGATCGGCAAAGCGGAGTTGCCGCTCAATGCTAACCCGCGCTTTCTCCGGAAGAGCAGCTAAGAACTCCGGTGTCGGCTTGAACCAGAAGATGCAGTCGGGACGCCAGCGTCCGGCAGCCTTGTCGGCCTCAGTAAACTCTCGACCGGTTTGCACGAGGATGGGAATGAGGTTGCCGGTAGTTAAGCGCAAGGAACGGGTGTATAACTCTGCTGGAATCTCCCGATAGGCATAATCCTTCTTTAAAATTTGATCGTAGACATATTCACCGAGATTCCAGTTGATGCTTCTCTCCCCAACAAGCTCAGCACCAGGTTTTGAAGCTATACTAATTCGATAGAGAGATTCAGTACTGTTCGATTTATCAGTTCTCGCAATAACCAGCACTGTGTCAGCAGGAGAAACATCTTGTCTACTCACTGACCGGAAGTACAACAAGATTTTTCGTTGAATCGTTGAATCGAGAACCTGCCAGCATCTGAATGAAGTCTCAATTTCTCTAAAGTTTGGAGCCTCCTCCCCCTCCTCATACACCTGAACCCGAGAATTCCCCAAATCGTCGGTAATCACCACCGGTTGAAACTCTGGAACTACCGACGGAGTCGGCATTGAACGCTGTGCGGTCGGGGGGATAAATTCGGTTCCGTACAGGCCAACCTGCGTGCCGAAGACTTTCCCATTCTCTCGATTAAACGACCAAACCCCGGCAGTATCTCGCACAATCCCCAACCTTCCAAGCTCTTCATCACTCAGTGTCAACATCCTCACACCTCGAACGAACGGGGCAGGCTTAGCGTAGAGACCATGCTCATCAAAATCTTTACCCTCTTCTCCTCTCTTCTCCTCAACGCTCTCCTTTTCTTCTCTCTCAACTCGACTCACCACCTTCCCAATCTCCTGACTCCCAACTCCCAACTCTCGACTCTCAACTCCCCGACTCTCGACTCTCGACTCTTCAACTCCCATCGCAAGAGTTGTACGATCACTCTTCACTCTCGCCTCACTATCCCCCTCACTTGAGTTCATTGCAAGCAGGCCCCAGAATGTCAAGCCCGCGCACATGGCAGCAATCCCTGCCACTACAACCTTCCACGCTCCACTTTTCGCTACAAGGTTTGAGAGCGTTGTCGAAGTATCTGACGAGATAGGATGTTGTGAAAGCAGAGCTTCGTGAACTTGGGCGGCACTCTCTTCAAACGAAACAACTGGCTTCGCACTTCGCGCTTCGGAGAAGAGATCGTTGAGTATGTTCGATGGCTCGTTCATGATTTCGGCAGAGTTGAGTAGATAAGTGTTGTGGTTCCGATGCTATTCGGCATCGCGCGGTTCTTTGAGGTCTCCTCCACCTTCTCTCTCCCCTTACTTGCAACCCCCAACAAATCAGCCAACTTCTTCCGTCCCCGCACCAACCGAGACTTCACACCGGAGAGAGAACCACCTTGTACTTTTTGAACTTCTTCGAGTGAGAGTCCGGCAATCTCGAAGAGAAGAATTGCCTCTCGCTCACTATCGCGAAGTTCACGCAACGCACTGTAGAGAACCGATATGTCGTGTCGGACTTCAGGAGATGGTGATTCGGAGGGACGTTGCGCAATCTCTGCTTCGTCATACTCTCCGAACCGTTTTCCTCGACTCTCCCAACGTCGCCCTAAGCGGACGGCAATGGTGAAGAGCCAACTCAGGAAGGCTTTCTCATCGTTCAACTCGTTGAAGTGCTCTAAGGCGCGAAGGATTGTCTCCCCTACCAGATCGCGGGCATCCTCATCGTTCCGCGCTATCGAGCGGGCAAAACGAGCGAGGTTGTCGTGAACTGGCTCCAGAAGTTCGAGAAAGCGTCTCTTCCTCTCTTCAAGCGAGTTGTTATCTCTGCGGGAAATAGCCATACACCCCTAAGTTCGACATTCAGTCTGTCACGTTCAAGGGGTAGGAGAAAGAAGTCGGGAAAAAGTCGCGGGAGTCGACAGAATAGTCTGGAATCATTGAGAGCAGCCCTTCAGCTGCGAGCCAGAAGTTTGCATGAGAGCAGAAAATGGTGTGAAGAGAATAAAACAAACGGAAAGAATTGCCCTAATCGCCTGAGTGGAGAGTCGATCCCCAAATTTCGCAACTCGAAACGCCCTACATGCTGAATCTTCCGTACATTTGTGGTTTCCTTTTTCCTGAAATCCACTGAACGTACGTAACCGACCGTGACGCACGCGGAAACAATTCTTATTCTCGATTTCGGCTCGCAGTATACCCAGCTTATCGCACGAAAAGTCCGAGAGGCCGGGGTCTATGCGGAGATCCATCCCTTCAACATTTCTTTAGAGAAGATTCGGGAGATTAACCCGATTGGCGTGATCCTCTCCGGTGGGCCTTCATCGGTCTACGCTGAGGGAGCACCGCACAGCGATCCAGGGCTTTTCGAGCTTGGTCTGCCAGTTCTCGGCATCTGCTATGGCTTGCAGTTGATTGCCTTCCAGAATGGAGGTGCAGTTGATCCATCGGCACGTCGAGAGTTCGGTCGCGCTCACCTGAAAATTGATTCTCCAGATGAACCCTTGCTCAAGGATGTTCCGGCCGAGTCAATTGTCTGGATGAGTCACGGCGATTCTCTCACAAAACTGCCCGATGGCTTCAACGTAGTTGCCCACACAGACAACGCCCCAATCTGCGCAGTAGCAAACTCAGAACGAAAAATCTATGGTGTGCAGTTCCACCCCGAGGTAAGCCACACACCACACGGTCAGGAGCTTCTCCGAAACTTCGTCTACGATATATGCGGCGCGAAGGGGGGGTGGAATGCTCGCGCATTTATTGAAGCAGCAAAAGAGGAGATTCGTGAGAAAGTTGGAACCGACCGGGTAATCTGCGCAGTCAGTGGTGGTGTCGACTCCACGGTGTTGGCCGTCCTCCTGCACGAAGCACTCGGCGAGCAAGTAGTTCCAATCCACATCGACAATGGTCTGATGCGGCAGAATGAATCGAAGCAGGTGGTGGAACTCTTCCGCGAACGCTTCCACATTCCGCTCGACTTTGTAGATGCAAGCGAACAGTTTCTGAAAGGCTTGGAAGGAGTGACTGATCCTGAGAAAAAGCGAAAGATTATCGGAAACACCTTTATTGAAGTCTTCGAGGAAGAGGCAAAGAAATTTCCAGATGCGAAGTGGTTGGCGCAGGGGACACTTTACCCGGACGTGATCGAATCGGTCAGCTTTAAAGGGCCATCGGTAACGATCAAGACACACCACAACGTGGGGGGACTGCCGGAGCGAATGAACTTCGGACTGATAGAACCATTCCGCGAACTCTTTAAAGATGAAGTTCGGGCTGTCGGCAGAATGTTGGGTGTGCCAGAAGAGTTTATCGAGAGGCATCCATTCCCAGGGCCAGGACTTGCAGTCCGCGTCCTTGGTGAGGTCACGCGGGAGCGGTGCGAGGTTCTCCGTCGAGCAGACACTATATTTATCGACGAACTTCGGGCAGCCGAAGAGTATGGCAACAGCTGGCAGGCGTTTACCGTTCTGCTCCCAATCAGCTCAGTTGGCGTGATGGGTGATGAGCGCACCTACGAAAACGTATGCGCTGTGCGAGCAGTAACCAGCACCGACGGAATGACGGCTGACTGGACGCGCATTCCATACGAGGTTCTGGCTCGCGTCAGCAACAGGATTATCAACGAAGTTCGGGGAATCAATCGGGTGGTCTACGACATTAGCTCGAAGCCGCCAGCAACGATTGAGTGGGAGTAGAGGGAGATTTCGGATTGTGGATTTTGGATTGCGAACTTTTGAGATTGCATCTCAATCCGAAATCTCGAATCCCAAATCCGCAATCGATCAACTTCTATTGAGGCAAGCAACCAAGAATACTACAACTATCCACTAACCACGATCCACTACGTACCATGTCCGTAACCGTTCAGCAATTCGACCCGAAGAAACTATCGGCTGATGCCATCGCAATTTTTATCCCGAGCGACAAAAAACAGTTCGCCGACGAAGCCAAAAGAGTGCAGAAGCTCTGGAAGTCGACAGGAGTAATTTTCGATGCGAAGGATTTTACCGGAGCAAAAGATTCTGTGGCAACAGGCTACACCGGAAATCCGAAAGCACCACGCATTGTGCTGGTTGGGCTTGGGCCGATAAGCGAAGTAAATGCCGAAGGCTTACGTCGTGCAGCGGCAGCGGCAGCAACAAAAGGGGCTACAGTTCGGGGAGGACGTATGGCAATCGTGTTGCCAACGATTGAAGGACTGGAGCGTGAGTGGATCGCAACACATTTAACCGAAGGGGCACTCTTAGCAAACTATCGCTACGACAAGCTGATTACGTTGAAAGATAGGAAGCAGAAGACCTTGAAGAAGCTTTCGATCTTAACCGATACGAAGGAGTCGGTGCAGAGCGTTCGAGATGCAGTCCACGAAGGTGAGGGGATGGCCGAGGCAACGCTGTTGGCGCGCGACTTGGCAAACGCTCCATCCAACGAAATTTACCCAGAGACACTTGCCGAACGGGCACAAGAACTATCAGCACTCGGTGTGAACGTGACTGTTTTCGGCAAGGAAGAGATTACCGAGATCGGCATGGGTGGACTCCTCGCAGTTAATCAAGGGAGCACCAATCCTCCACGCTTCATCATTATGGAGTGGAACGGTGGTGAAGAGGGTGAGCAGCCGATTGTACTGGTTGGCAAGGGAATCACTTTCGACAGCGGAGGCATCTCGCTGAAGCCGGGGGCAGGGATGGGAGATATGAAGATGGACATGGGGGGAGCCGCAGCAGTGATTGGCGCAATGCACGGCATCGCAAAGCTCGGGGTGAAGAAGAATGTTGTGGCACTCGTTGCCTCTACCGAGAACATGCCATCTGGTAGTGCCTACAAGCCGGGTGACGTTATCACATTCCTCAACGGAAAGACAGCAGAGATCGACAACACCGATGCAGAGGGTCGTCTGGTACTGGCCGACGCACTCACCTATGCCGACCGCTACAAGCCAGCCGCCGTTGTTGACTTGGCAACGTTAACTGGTGCTTGTATGATTGCACTCGGGCACTACTCCGCAGCAGTGATGGGGAACAATGAAGACCTGAACGCTCGAATCAAGAAAGCTGGGAACCACACCTACGAGCGCGTCACCGAGCTTCCACTCTGGGAAGAGTATGAAGAGCAGATTAGAAGCGATGTAGCCGACGTGAAGAACACCGGTGGGCGTCCCGCCGGAGCGATCACTGCTGGTCTCTTCCTACAGCACTTCATCGGTGACTATCCCTGGGCACACATCGACATTGCCGGAGTTGGCATCAACCCGAAGCCGTGGGGCTACACGCCGAGAGGAGGAACCGGGTTCGGAGCGCGGTTGATGGTGGAGTTTGTGCGCGGCTGGTAATCGCACAGACAAAGCCGTGATAGTAGCAGCGGTTGAGAATGATTAAGAGGGGTGAACTCTAATGAAGAGTTCACCCCTCTTCGCAATTGCACCTTCCTATGAGCCACAATGTTTAGAGGATGAGAATATGATTGGTAGTGAGGGAGGCTTGACCTGCAAGTCCTTCTCACTCTGCTCTTTCATTCTGCCCCTTCGGGGCGTAAGCACCTCTAACACTTAACTTCCGGGGATTCACATCCCCGGCCACACTACGGCTGCCCCTCCGGGGCACGGAGTTCCGTGAACACATTCGTAGCGGCATATCTTGAGAAATAGATGTTCTCAAGACATCCCATAAACAATCGAACTGCTCCTGAAAGGAGCTTTGTCGCGGGACCGTGGGGAAAGCCGTAGGCTGCACCCCACGGAGAGCAATTCATCATGTATAGTCTCCACCCTGAAGGGGTGGCTGAACTGGGAATCAGCCCTTTTCCGCTGATTCACTCTGCCTCCTCGGGACAGTTAGATCAACATGTTTTGATGCCGAGACGATATCGAAGTGATGGAAAAGAACTTAAAGCCACGCCCCACACTTCGTTGATGTCAGTGCGTATTGATGAACTGGCATGTTAGTTCACCTCAGAGTCCGATGGCTCTCCGAAAATCAATCTGCAAAATTATTGAGTTCACTTTCCACACGTTGAATTCTTCTGCACCTATGCTTGTAAGTGGGAAATCATAGTAGAGTCCGGGCACAAGCATCCAATGATTATCGAGAACTCCGAACTCAACTTGAATTCCTCCCCTCGCAGACAGACGAGTAGAAGTGATATTCGTCATCGCCGCAGCGAAGAAATCGAATGCTTCTTGATTGTCGAACTCCGACCGATCAACACTATCCAAGAGTGCATATTGGAAGGCAGGGCCGACACTCACTCCAACCCGAGCACCATCAATCAACCCCACTTCATACTTATACAGGACCTCCACGTTCAAGAGGTTATACCCGGTTTCGTAGTCGTACCTAATTCCATCGACAGTTGTAGACATCTTTGCCGGACGGTGCTCGTAGGAAAAACGAGGAATGATTCCCCACCTTGTATAAACATTTGGGAGCAGCTCCGCGCTCACCCCAAACCCGTAACCGAGAGAAGAACTATTGAGTTCTATAGAACGAGTAGAGTTCCCGGTAATATCTGCTTCGTGGTAATAGTTATGAAGGAAAGAGATTGAAAGACCGATAAGCCACTGACTACGCGAACGGTGAATATGTAAAGGACCTTCATCAGACTGTGCCGTTAGAAGGTTGGGAAGCATGAAAGCTGCAACGAGGGAGAGAATCCAAACAAGCCCAAATCGATTGCCTCTGTGCATGGCTACGTCCGTAGAAGATGATTGTGAGTTGACTCTTCTCAAAGACCGGTTCCTTCTCGTTTCTGTCACATCATGGGAAGGAGGAGGAAGCCTTCTCGACTCCTTGACTTAATAGACTCGACAGCCTCTACCAATCCCGGCGCAGGCTGGAGGGCAACGGCTACCAATGCATGATTCTGCTCCCTCACTCTATGAACTCTTCTCTCTATAAACTCTCAACTTCTTCTCTATCTATCCTCCCTGAATCCCGTGAGTTTTCTCTCTCCCTCCATCTTGGCATTTCTGTTCATGATCTTGACTTCAGATCTTGACAACTGTATTTTCGGAATTGGTGGTAACCCTACCAGATGAAGCCTCTCTACCTGTTGCTTCACAAAAGAGTTTCTCCCGAGGCGTTCCCTCCACGAACCCTCCGGCTGCGGACAACCCAACAGTGACCCGGATATCCCTTCACATCCGGCTACGGCATACATCAACTTCTCTGTCGAGGTGCACAGTGCTTCGACATTTCCGACCTAACCATTTCAACAGCAGATCAAGATCGAGAAGATATTCTATGAAAGCTCTCAAAGTAGGTTCACGCGGCAGTTCAGTTAAGGATTGGCAGTTCTTCCTGATTGGCCAAGGCTACACTATCGGGGTAGCCGACGGCATTTTTGGAAAGAAGACCGAGACGGCAACGAAAGAATTTCAGGCAAAGCATAACCTGACAGCAGATGGTATCGTCGGCAACCAAACGTTTGCAAAGGCAATGCTTCTCGGCTTCGAACTTGTGGATGGCGAGGGAGACCCAAACAACAAACGCTCTCCTCTCTGGCCACCGAAACCGGACTTTAAACCACTCACTGGAACTCGCGAACGCCAGCAACTCTTTGGTCGCTATGACTACACGCACAAGCCTATACCGGGGAATCGGGAGAACATCGCCATCCACGGAAGCTGGGAACGGGATAACATCGTGAAGGTGAATATCCCACAACTCGTCGGGGTAAAGTCTGCTCCCCGCAGCGGAGACATTTTATTCCACAGACTTGCTTCCCAACAAGTTGCCGATCTCTTTAAAGCGTGGGAGGAAGCTGGATTAATGGACAGAGTTCTTACCTGGGCTGGTTCCTATGTCCCACGTCTGGTACGGGGTGGACGTAGCCTGAGCAATCACGCATTCGGCACAGCATTCGACATCAACGTCCCCTGGAACGGACTCGGCGTCCGCCCTGCCCTCGTTGGCGAGAAAGGCTCCGTCCGTGAACTTGTCCCGATAGCACATAAGCATGGGTTCTACTGGGGAGGACACTTCAGCAGGCAAGATGGGATGCACTTTGAGGTGGCGAAAGTTCGGAAATGATTTTGCGGATTGCGGATTGCGGATTGCGGATTGCGGATTGCGGATTGCGGATTGCGGATTGCGGATTGCGGATTGCGGATTGCGGATTGCGGATTGCGGATTGCGGATTGCGGAAAATGCTTTTCTCAATCCGAATTCCAAAATCGAAAATCTGAAATTCGCAATCCCAAATCCGAAATCGAAAATCCACAATGTGTGTAGTACATACGTAGTAGAGCATTCGGTATCGATAGCCTGTAGATTCGCACTTAGAAACAACCACTGATTCTAAAAACAATGACTGAAGAGATACAACAATCCGAAGATCAAAGCAATCAGTCGATAATGAAGCCGGAGGTTATTCAATCCTCCGACTTCACAGCGCAGCCTACACTTCCTCCACTCTCAACATTCTTGAAGTCGGTCGGAACCGAAGCCGAAGGAGAGCCTCTTCCAGCTCCACAAAAGCGTTATGCAGTCTTCATCGCTCATGGTATGGGACAGCAAGTTCCATACGAGACAATTGATGTTGCAACGCAAGGGTTGCGTCGAGTTATCGATAAGGTAGATGGCATCACCCTACGGGATGACAAGGTTCGGACACGAACAGTAAGAATTGGAACGCAAGTTCACGAGCGGGCGGAGTTTGATCTCAACGTTGAGGGAGAAGAAGGGAAGTCGGAGAAAGTAGAAGTCCACGTCTACGAAGCCTATTGGGCCCCAATCACCGAAGGGCAGGTAAAGTTGAAAGATGTGATGGCTTTCCTTCTCCAAGGATTCTGGGGTGGGATACGAAACTCATTCAAGTCGCTGGAACTGAAACATTGGATATTCGAGCAAGAAGTACCAATGAAGCGGAACCAGATGGCAGCTTTCTACTTTCTCTTGACCGGGTTAATTATCTTCTCTCTCGTCGCCCTGAACGCCCTCACCGGTTTGATTGCAGCCGCACGAATCTTTAGCAGTAGCCAAGAAACTTGGCTACAAGGGGGACTATTAACGATCCTAACATTCGTAGCTGCCACACTCTCTATCATTCTTGTTTTCTATGGAATAAGTCTTCGACTCGTGCAAGCGTTGAGTACCACCCGTCAGGAAGAAAGTCCGGGAAAACTTCGCACCCTCTTCTCATCACTTCTCTGGATCGGTTTCTGGGTCTGCTGTGCAGTGGTTGTACTGGCAGGACTCGCCTTCCTCATCTTCACGGCAATCGGCTATCTATCTCCACCTTCCATTGATAGGCTGGTTACTCAACCTCCCTTTGTTTACTTCCCCTTCCTCGGAAAAGAGTTGGCTTGGATTATTGTCTGGAGCTTCCTCTTCTGGATCACCTATCAGGTAAAGAAATTATTGGTGCAATACCCCGGAGATGTTGCAGCCTACATCTCCTCCTACAAACTGGATCAGTTTGCCGAGATACGGAAGAAAATCAAAGCTGCAACGTTCAACGTTCTCGACACCATCTACACCGCTACGGAGAACAATCATTCCTACTACGAGCGCGTAGGGCTTATGGGGCACTCGCTCGGCTCGGTAGTTGTCTACGACGCATTGAACGCAGTCATTACCAAAGATGTATTGAACAACAAGGCAAGCGATGTTTCCACCCGAACGAAAGTGCTCGTCACATTCGGCTCTCCGCTCGACAAAACTGCCTACATCTTCAGCGCGTTTGCAACAGGGACTACTTCAATCCGAGAGAAGCTGGCCACAACGAAGCAGCCGTTGATTCAGGACTATAAAGAGTATAGAAACTTCAAGTGGGTCAACATCTACTCGAAGCGAGACATCATTTCAGGGAAGCTCGACTACTACGATTGGGAGGATGACAAGAACTTCACAGAAAAGCGACGTGTCGATAACAAGGAAGATCCAAACGCAATCACTCCACTTGTAGCCCACGTAGAATATTGGAAGAATGATTTGGTCTTTGTGGAGTTTTTGAAGGGGTTGACAGAAAAATAAGAGAACAAAACCTGTGAGAGGTTCCAATGCCTGACGAAGAGAAAAAACAACCTGACCTTGCCGAGAAAGTAAAGAACTGGACAGCAGCCTTGCGTGAGGCTGTGATTGCTCTACTATTCCTCTTCCTCTTGCTCTTTCCAAGTTGCGTAACTCAGCGGTTGGCAGATGCAGGGTTTACGCAAGGAGATATTGCAGGTCTCCACTGGGAGAAACAATTGTTAGAGATGACTGAGCAGACCGGCGAGGCTCAACAGCACGTACAACAAGTAGAAGAATCCATTGACTCGATCCGACAATCGTTGGTGACGATAGGGAACGACGCACAAAGCCCCGAAGTGAAGGCACAGGTAGATCAACTCACGATTCAACTCGACAGTTCTCTGCAAAGCGTTCGCTCGGTTGACCGCGACCTAAAAGCGTCGCTCCGTACACAAGAGAATCTGTTGCAGACGGCTCCAGTTAACAGCTTTTCGAGCAAGAGTAGCCATTGGGGCATCGTCGTCTCTGCCGACAAAGATGTCAACTCGGCTGAGTACGAAGTGAGTCGTGTCAAGAAAGTAAGCGACAAAGAGATATCTATCTACCAGAAAGATCGCCTCTTTCTCACTGTGATCGAGTTTAGCTCAAGAGAAGAAGCACTTACCGACCTCCCTTCAATCAAAGCTCGTTTTCAGGATGGCGCATATTTGGTAGACATGGAGAGTTGGTGTCCGAGACCAGAGAAGGGAGAGCGAGAGGGGTGGTTTGTGTGTGGGAAGTGAGGAGAGGCGATTACTTAACTGATTACACGATCTTTCTTCTTACTGGAGCAAAGCAACAATGGCTTCTCTAATTCTGATTCTCATCTCTTCTCGCAATCTCCCAACTGAACGAGTAATCAATCTTTCATTCGCGGTAAAGAGTTTACTGGGACGCGCATAACTAACACGCATTAGGCTTCCTGATGAGAAATCCGTATCGATCAACTCTATTGCTTGTGGATCACCGTAAGATTTACTGGTAATCTGACACAAGATAGAATCGCCACGATTATCAGGTAATGTCAGGACAATGGCTGGCCGAAGTTTGGCATCGAACAAAGTCGGAAAACGGGAATTGAACCAGAATTACTTCCCCTCTTGTAGATGCTGCCATGCTACATCCTCTTCCTGGTTGTCCCAATCTTCACGTAGTGCCGCTTCGCTTAGACGCTTGGATCAGTATAACCCCCATTCTCTGTAGAGGATTCTTCGAGAAAAGTAATAAGGATACGTTGTTCTACTCCAACTGCAATTTTTTCCAGGAGACGAATATTTCCGTCTCTGTCAATTATCGCTTCAACTGTTCTGGGCATAGGTCTTTCTGAGTTGGTTTCTAAGAATTGATGGCACGCCGCTCTGACGAATTACAAAGTGGGTGCGTGCCTATTTACGCAACACCTTCTCTATCTTGTTCAGTCGAATTTCACACTCTGCACTTTATGTTTTCACCGTATCTTTTCTTCAACAACTTCCAACCACAAACTCAAGAGGTCTCCCATGCCAATAATCCGCTACTGCGACATCAATCCAAATGGTGGCACACTTACCGTGACGATGAGTGCCAATAACGGGCTGCGAGCCGGGGGACGGTTCGGACTCTACACGATGGGAAAAGAGTTGGTGGAAGACTGGTCGATTGCGACAGGAGATGGAGGGTCGGGAACATACCAGATCACTACCGACGTGAGCAAACTGGATGGATATGAAATGGCCTGGAGGACGAAGGTCTGTGCCTTCCTTCCCGGAGTTAATGATGGCTCGATTTCTGTCGAGATATCGCAAAATGGTAAGCCGTGTAAAGTCTTCCCCTCAACGGAGTGGGATGCAACTGACGTTCCCTCGTGCGAGAGTGGAAAGCTGATGCAGAAAACTTTTTCGTTAATCTTCCAGAAAGTAGTCGTGGAGGAACCGGCATGAGACAGATACTAATCGCTGGAGTTCTCTCCTTTATCGTTTTCTCTTTCTCCCCACTCACTGCCCAAGACACCTCTGCCTACCACTACATTCTCAACTACGATGTTCCCCTCTCCCCCGGACTTACTGCCATCGGTGCATCGCAGGCAAACGTGCAGTGGGGGAGTGCGGCAAAACCTGTTGTGGTTCACATCCTCTCCGATCTCCTGCAAGGCTCAACAGCTTTCGGTCCCGGTATCGCTATTGACTTCTCCCCCTACACGCTTTTCGGCGGACGCTTCAAGAACGTGGCTGACTATCAGGAATCCCCGCTGCTGCGAATGCTGGCAAACGCCCAACTATCGTTTGCGACAACATCGGATGGCCTCGACACCTCAGCTTTGAACGTCGGCATCGGCGCGCGACTTGTTCTGTGGGACGATCACGATCTTCTTCAGAATAAACAACTCGGACAAGACATCGACAATGTGCTGACAAGTGGCGACGTTCCCCCTCCATCGGGAGGATCTGATGGTGAGGCAACTGTAGTGGATGCGCCCGACCTGAAGGCGGCCTACGCAAAAGCGAAGACCCGAGTGGCAAACACAAAGGGAAGCTCGGTAGCTATCGGCTATGGATTTGGGGCAGTGTTGAAGGGAAGTTCGCTTAGCAGTGACAGCATCTTCGACGAACGGCACACGGTTTGGGTTGGTGGCACATATTGGTTCGGCAATGGACTGAACGGGAACTTGATGTACCAAGGGAGATTCTCCGACACCGGAAAACCGTCGAACGTCATCGGCATATCGCTCCGGACAACTGTTCCATCTTCTGTCAGCTTTGCCGGTGAATTGGTCTATGCAATTGAAGGAGACCAGAAATTGCGGGGAGGAGTGAACGTAGAGTTCCCAGCAATACAGAACATCAACGTGACCGCATCGTTGATGTTAGAGCCAAAGGCTGGAAGCGACGCTCTCCGACTGAAACCGCAGGTTGGTCTGTTGTGGAATATGAGTGAATAAATTTAAATAGCCCGTAGGGGACAAAAATTTTTGTCCCCTACGTCGCATATCATGTTCTCCCCTACCTCATACACCATCCCCCACGCCGTATATCAATCAGCAAAATCTCTACCGAACCACAATCACCTTCTGCACTGCACTCCCTTGTTCTGAGCGAAGTAGAATCTGGTAGACTCCGGGAGAGAGTGTCGAGAAGTCGAAGGGGAAGGATGACCTTCCTCTCCCTCCAGTTCCGTTAATCGTCTGGCTCTCACGCAGAAGCGTTCTCCCCGCAGCATCTACTATCTGAAGCTCTACCGGCAAACGCCCCTCACCCTCAACCTCCCAAACGATCTCTCCCTTGCCTCTTACCGGGTTCGGCATACTTCCGAGAAACGTCAGGTGAAGATCACCCGTCCGAATCTCCGCTACTCCACTCACAGCTTCGGTTCCAGTTCCGGCGATTGGAATCTCCAGCGGACTCGAAGGAAGATTGTGCTCTACCCTAAGTGTTGCACTGTAGGAACGCTCTTCGTTAGGACGGAAGAGAATGTTCGCCCGAAAGATTTGAAGGAGTCCTACCCAAGGCCTCGGTGTATAGTTCAGGAGAACGAAGCTCGATGCGTCGGGACCGACAACCTCTACTTTCGTGATCATGAGCGAATCATTTCCAGCATTCTGAAGAAGGGCGAACTGTTCTTCTCTGGTTCGGTTGATTGGTTGATCCCCAAAGTTCAAGATTGAAGGGACTGATGAAACAATCGCCTCCTTTCCAGAACCGGAAAGTGTGACCGCGGTTGGAGAGCCTTCCCCATTGTGAAAGATATTCAATATCGCACTCACTTGCGGACGAGTGGCTGGCGAAAAACCGATCACCAACGTCCGAGCCTGCCCCGGCTGCAACGAGAACGTTCCTCCCCCCGACTCAATCGAGAACTTATCGCCATTACTCCCAGAGATCAACAGATTCGTGATGTTCAAATCGGCTGTCCCCACATTCCGTATTTCAAGCTCTTCGGTCGCCTTCCCTCCTATCCGACTTGGGGAGAAGGCAACTTGAGTTGGCGTCAAACCAATCAACGGCGTTGGCACACCGGCAGAAACGGTTGTGTAGAGTGCCCGCATCTGAATGTTCCAACCGGCAGCTCCATTCAGTCCATCTGGAAAATTCAGCCATTGCTGTGCCTGTTGCACAAAGTAGGAAGTCTGGTTCTGTGTTCCACTTGCGTTATCCATGAAGAAGACAACCCGACCATTCTGCACAACTTCAATCCCAACGTGGAATTGTTGACCTTGCAAGAAGTTGATCGGCTGGCCAATCCCACGCAACCAAAAATCATTTTCGTGTCCAGCATTAAGCTCCGAAAAGGGAATCGTCACCGAACCAAGTGTATCCCCCGGAACACCGGCCAAGCTCCCCTGCGTGTTCTTGTAGACCGTCACTTTCAACCCGCCATCGGTCGGCATCTGAGAATCCTCCCCAGAATAAATGCGAACGCCGAGGAGCGATCCATTCGACGGAGCAGTGTAGCGTGTGGCCAGTTTGGTGAGCGTTGCGTTCGAGAACTGAAGTGGAAGGTCTATCACCTGCCCAATCGTCCCATTAAATGCCGTTAGTTCTGTAATCGTTGGCGAATATCCGGAGGCAATTGTGATTCCGGTTGTTGTATTTCCCGCAGTTACGTTCACAGCCGTTTTGTCGTGGGCATTATCTACCAAGATATTTCCATTCTCTCCCCCCCCGTTATACCACTCTCTCCAGAGATCAGTGTTGATTGGCGTCAGATAGCTGGCAACGCGCGATCCACTCTGGAAGAGGACGTTAATCGGCTCAGCCCGAACGTAGTAACTCCCCGGCGGTAACCCGTTGATTGTAAAAGCTCCCGTTCTCTCCGGACTGTTCCGGTAAAGAGGATCGTCCCCACTGTAGTAATCACTCACCGTGGAGAAGGCGGCTCCTGTTACAGTGTTAACGGCAACAACATTTACACCACTCAGCGGACTTCCATTCGCGTCGGTTATCGTGCCGGAGATTGCCCCAACTGAAGCTAAATAACCGGGGGCTGGATAGAGAAGAGACATGGATGCGGCATCGTCAGGATCGATCCCGAGGTTGTTGACACCAGTTAACGTTGTGGGATACATTAGTGAGAAGTCGGCACTCAATGCCACCTGCGAATGCCCAATCCCCAACATGTGCCCAACCTCGTGGGTAATCACCTCACGGTAGACAGGTTCCACATTATCTTGCGCCGTCAACTTGCCGTTGATTACAACCAAACCTTCCTGGTATGTGATACCATCACTACTGAACGAGCTTGCAAAGCCGTAAACCTGATTGCTTGCTCCAGCACCAATTCGATTATCTGTGATTGCTCCGTTGTTGTCGAAGATTACCGGGAAGACTCCGTCGAAGAACTGTTCAATTCCAGTAATCAACGGATCGGTTGCGCTGGTCACGTCGTGGTCGATCTGACCCGAGTTTGTAAACGAGAGCGTTGTGGTGGAGAGATTTGCCCACTCGCTAAACGCAAAGTCGGCAATTGCCGTAGCCTGCTGGTTGTTGAATGCACCAAGTCCACCCTGATCGGTCTGGTAAGCCATCGGGAACCGGTTCGGCGCGTAGATCGTTGCCTGCGTACCCAACGCGCCAATTGGACCGAGGGCAATCACTGTCGGCGTTGCCAAGAGAAAGCTGAGAAGGCCGAGGCTGAAGAGTGCGATCTGATACTGTAGACGATACATCACTGATTGCCTCCTCCACTCTGAGTCAGAGTCTGAATCAGAGAAATCATCCTCGAAAGAAGGACGTGTCCTCGCGAGTCAGGCAGGGCTTCCTCTTTCTTTGCAACGTCTTCAATGCTGGAAAACAGTTGTGGAGATATCCCCTGAAGTTCCCCTTTATCGTTTACAGTCCAAACTCCCTGTCCCATTCCAATCGGACTGGTAAACCCGAGATCACTTGTTGGATAGAGCATCACGAGCACTCGCTCCCCTTCAACGAAGTAGCGCATGTGAGCCAACGTCATCGTCCCCTTGCTCGTAATGCCACCATACTGTTTGATTTTTACCGAGCCTGGAATCACTCCCCGAATCGGCGACTCAACCCGAAACGTTGTCCAGGTAACGATGTCTCCGTTTTCATCCTCCCCCCCTTCCACTTCAGTGACTACACCGGCGAAGATCATCCCGGAAGACTCAATCATCTCCCTCAGGTCGACCTGACGAACCTGACTGCGAAGTAACGGCGAGCTGAGCAAAGCAAGGGAGAGAAGAAGTAGTAGCGATCGAACCATAGGAATCAGATTTTAAATTGTTAGATACTGCACGTGCAGATTAAAACATCACCTATGAATATCGGGAAAAGGATTTGCGGGGACAAGCAAAGAGTGTGGGAGATCAGTTGAATGGAGAGGATTTCAGCATTTTCCATTTTGCCCTTTCCCCACTGAGTTCTACTTTGTCCAGAACGTATCCAACACAACTGTTACGCTTATGTCTATTCTGGTAATTGAAGACGAAATCAAGGTTGCAAATTTCATCACGAAGGGTTTGCAGGAAGAGGGGTACGAAATTATCGCCGCCTACGACGGTGAAGAAGGATTAGAGATGGCTCTCGCAGGAGAGTATGAGGGGATTGTACTGGACCTAATGCTCCCGAAACGGGATGGCATCTCAATCTTGCGTGAGCTTCGCGCTCGAGGTATCCGTACTCCAGTACTTATCCTTACGGCAAAGGGAACAATTCAGGACAAGGTGATTGGTCTTGATTCCGGAGCCGACGACTATCTGGCAAAACCGTTCCACTTCGAGGAGTTAACAGCCCGCATTCGTTCGATGCTTCGCCGATCCACCGTTGAGAAAGCAACACAGCTTGAGGTTGGTGATCTTGTGCTCGACACCATCAGCCACAAGGCAAAGCGTGGAGAAGAAGATATTGAACTGACGGCTCGCGAGTATGCTCTGCTGGAATATCTAATGCGGAACGCCGATCGCGTCCTAAGCCGCTCAGTAATCACGCAACATGTCTGGAACTATAATTTCGACATCGAGTCGAACCTTGTTGATGTCTACATCAACCGACTTCGGAATAAGATCGAAGTAGACAATCGTCCTCGGCTGATCCACTCGATACGTGGCGTCGGCTACGTGATGCGAGAGAAACCGCCGGAGGGAGAAGAGGGGGGTTGAGGAATGAGGAATGAGGAATGAGGAATGAGGAATGAGGAATGAGGAATGAGGAATGAGGAATGAGGAATGAGGAATGAGGAAAATGTGCTGGTTTGAGCCTGATGTCAAGCATCACGCTTCACAAACTTTTCTCAATCCCCATTCCGAAACCAAAATCCGAAATTCGCAATCCGAGTTCCGAAATCGAAAATCCGAATTTCGAAATCAACATTCCTCCCTGTCACTCTGAGGTCTGCCGAAGAGTCTCGCAGGGGTGCGTGGAGCACACCCAGTGACAGTGGGGAGTGGGGATGGGGGAGTGGGGAGGGGGGATGGGGGAG
>JBFWSB010000034.1:0-19230 GCA_050248595.1 Kapaibacterium sp. (SeqCode) | reverse complement strand
ACAGCTTGACCGAATCCAGCAGTGCCATCACTCCCTGTTCCCCCCAAACGCCAGAGTGCTTCTGCCGAGCCGAGTGGAGTGTATCGTGCAACGTAGACATCTTCAGCTCCGGCACTGGTCACCGTCTGTCCACCTAATGTCAGGCTTCCTGAGAAAGCCCCGCCGATAAAGATTCCCCCCTGACTGATGGAGATACTTTCAACCGTGTTGCTTCCGGCTGATCCTTTCACCCACTTGAACGTTCCATCTGCCCCATACTTCGCCACAAATCCCCCCTTCGTTCCGCCAGAAAATGAGGTAGAGCCAAAATTGATGTTGCCGATAGCAATACCGGTGATGTAGACATCCCCTGCTGCGTCAACACCTACACCATACCCCTCATCTTGACCACTACCACCAGCCGACTTCACCCAACGCACATCTCCGTTTGGACTATAGCTTGCGATGAAGATGTCGTAGTTGCCGGCAGATGTTACCTGTTGGGTTCCAAACGTAGCTGTTCCGGAGAAGTAACCTACAACGTAGCTGTTCCCCTGTGCGTCGACAGCTACACCGTTCCCCCAATCCATGCCACTCCCTCCGGCACTCTTCACCCACTGCACTTCTCCACTCGACGAATATTTCACCAACACCACATCGTTTTCACCAACACCCGTTACGCTCTTGCCGTTGAAGTTTGTGGTTCCCTCGATACGCCCCGCTACCAAGACGTTCGAGCTACTATCAATCGCGATGCCCCGTCCCCCATTCCACCCGTCAGAGTTTCCACTTCGCGCCCACCGGAGTGATCTGTCCGGTCCATACTTTGCGATATAGAGATCACCAAATCCTGCCCCACTCAGGTTTGTGCTTCCGCCGAAATTCATATTTCCTGTAAAGAATCCGGCTACGTAGTAATTGCCGTCACGGTCCGCCGTGGCCACATTACCAATCGCACTCCCCGATGCGTAGAGGTGGGTTGCCCAATCTATTGTCTGCCCTCGAGCAACAACTGTCATCAGGAACATCCCGAGCAGGTACAGCGTCATTTTTGTTTTCATCTTCCTACCCCTTGTTGAGTTATTGAATGTGTGTGAGTTCTCCTCAGAATCACTTCCAGAATTCTCTGGAAGTATCTCTTTGCTCTGCGCAGACAGAGGGAGAGAGAGAGTCGTGCCCCCCTCCATCCACGCAAAGCAGAAGAGTTGTGTCGGCATCAATAACCCTGAGTATGGAAGCGGAGTAACAGAAAAAATCGCAGGAAATGGGGCGAAACTTAGAAGTGTATGAGGTGGTTTTTAAGAGTGAAGGATGGGAGAGGTACACCGATGCTGGAGGCACTACAGGGATATGTGCGTAGATCAGCACCTTCCCTGATACGTGCCTCCCAATCTTAGCTTTCTATGGCGATTGTCAAGAACTGTAGAGAGATGATTCGCGGACGATTTCAGCGAAAGGTCGGCGTTGGATTCG
This sequence comes from Kapaibacterium sp. (SeqCode), assembly GCA_050248595.1. GTDB lineage: Bacteria > Bacteroidota > Ignavibacteria > OLB7 > OLB7 > JAGWAZ01. Next base: position 17,778 of record JBFWSB010000034.1, on the reverse strand, counting down.
GCTCTCCAGCCACTCAACATACCGAAAGTAGTGTAAGGCTCTCCCCTGTACCGGATCGCTCTTCAAGGCAACCATCTGGTCTCGCGTCCGAGAGAATGCTTCGGTAACTTCGGTACGACTTCTGGTTTTGGGAAGTGCAACAAACAACTCGATCAACGCTTGCTCGAAATTGTAGACAACGTTGTGCGAAGAGAGGTAGCGAGAGGTTGAGGGGATCATATACTTCAGAAGGCAGTAGTTCTCAAGTTCGAAGTGAACGATCAGGCTCACCAACTGGGCGGCATAGTAGGTTCCAGCATCCGATTCGGGGGAATACTCCATCAGAATCTGGTTGATGTGGTCGAGTGCTCGCCTGAGATCTTCCGCACCGAAGTAGATGGATGCCAAGTTCATGTGGAAGGTCATTCTCTCCGCCGCCGTCAGGTGAGAACTGAACATTGTAAGTCCTCGCTCCACCTCAGCCGTAAGAGCCAATCCATCACGGTAGTTACCCTCACTGTTGTGGAAGGCAAGTAGGTGGATATATATGCCTGAAAAGATGTGGGCATTTCGACGCTTGTATGCGGAGTGGGAGTGCTTCATCAAGCCCTCGGCAATGCCTCGCAGTTTCTCTACCACCTCTTCAAACTCTTTCTTCTTACCGATCCTACGGTAGAGAACCAGAGCATTGTTCAGCCCCATCAAGTAGAAGTCCATTAGGTCTTGTAGGCGGTCTGGCTCTCCTTCTAACAGGCGAACAATTTCCTGCACGTGGTAGAGTGCCTCGCTGTAATCAACCTTCAGGAAAGAATAGGTGCTGTGGCTCCAGTGATAGTAGATTTTGCCAACGAGAGTCGAGGATAACTCCTCACTACTCAACAGTGGGTGGGCAATTAGTTCGTCAATCTGCTTCCACTCTTCCTCCTTCCGCATATCCCCACCCTTTACTGGAAGGGAAATTTGATAGAGAAGCATCTTTCGCTCGACTAAACCCCGAAGCGTCTCTATTGTGCGGAGCTGTGCGCTCTCCATCGCAACGATATTCGTAGCCGAAGTACCGAACTCTTGCACCACACTCTCCTTAAGCTGTAAGGCTTCGAACAGGAGAACTGGCTTCTCGAACTTTTCGGCCAATGCAATTGCTCGTTCGTTCAAACTGGCGGCTTGATCGGTTAATCCACGATCCATCAGAAGCCGAACGTCGGTGAGCATTGTGCGCAAACGGGACTCTACACTTTCGTGCTCGTGGAATTGCCGCAGCGACCTCATCACGAGGTTGTAGAGATAGTTCTTCGCAACGCTGAACTGCCGAACGAACTTCTCGTTTCTGAAACGGTGTTTTAGAGCCTCTTCGTCGTAGGTCTCCTGTCGGCTAATTGCGTCGAAGAGAAGCAAATACTTTTTCTCTCCTCCACGGGCGGCAAAGACCTTGAAGTATCGTTTCTCCGATTTTGACATCGACTGAATTAGCCGATAGAGGGCATCATTTCTTCTCATCCCTATTCTTTTGCTTCACTGTTGATTCTGTAGAGCGAACATATCACTCTTATCTCTAAACAACTCACGCTTCATTGGGAGTGAGGTACAAACGACTCTCGATTGAGTTAGATGTTACTATAAAACATCGTGGGATGTGGAACTGCACGTTCCCCACACACTCACCTATCCTGCGCTTTGCAGATCATAGCTGTAGGAGTACGTTTGTAATGAATATCAGCGTTCATTCGCGTTAATCCGTCCAATCCGCGTACAATTTCATGGAGCTATCATCTGTGTGTGGCAATAGTACACAGATAACGCGGATCAGGCAGAATTTTCACAAATGAGAAGTGGGCGAGCTTCCAAATCGATAATCAATCAGAGATAACACTCAAAAAATGCAACGAGAACCGCAAAGCGAAGGAGAGGCCTATGTCCTCGGAACGGAACCGGAAGAGTTGCGTCGGCTGATATTTCAGCACCGTGTCTGGGTCAACGAGACGTTCGACCTCTGGAAGATGGCGGAGATTTCAAGTGGGCAAACTCTACTCGATCTCGGTTGCGGGCCGGGCTTCACAACAGTAGACCTCGCATCGTTGGTTGGCCCGAGTGGAAAAGTGATCGCTGCCGACAAGTCGTTGAACTTTATCGAGCACCTTCGCCAACAACGAGAGCTACACGCGCTGGAGAATATCGAGTTGCACTGTACCGACTTCGATCACCTCTCACTCCCCGAAAAGAGTCTCGACGGAGTATTTGCACGCTGGGTGCTCTGCTGGTTGAAGAATCCCGAGGAAGTTATCAAACAGGTTGCCGCAGCACTTCGTCCCGGAGCATTCTTCGCCCTGCTCGATTACTTCAACTGGGGAGTGATCTCGCTGGTTCCCGAGGGGAGTGCTCTCCACCGATTGAAGGCTGCGTCGTTGGAAATCTGGAGAGAAGAGGGGTGCGATATTAACATCGGCCAACGCATTCCGCAGATGTTCCAACGGAATGGACTTCAAGTGGAGAGCATAGAGCCGATTGCTCGGATTGCTCGACCGGGATCGATGACCTGGGAGTGGATCGGCTCCTTCCTTAGGATATGGGGACCAAAACTTGTGGGGCACGGACTGTTGAGTGAGGAGGAAGAAGAGGAACTCCGGAGAGCCTGGCAACGCCACGAGACAGATCCTGCCGCATTTTGCGTTGCGCCGATTATGGTGAACATTGTTGGACGGAAGGTGTAGGAGCTTCCTCCCACACTCTCAACTCTTAACTCATAACTCTAACAACCCAAGTGGTCATGCTTCGCAAGCCTTGCACTACTGTTGTTTTGATTGGATCGACGAGGTGGCCGCCGATCTCTTCAGTTAGTTGCAGCAGCATCTCTTCGTCGACGAGGAAGCGGGTTGATCGGTCGGGCAAGTTGTAGCGTCTCCCCTCAATCAACTCGACGCGATCTTCGATTCCAATAATCGAGGCGAGGCGTGCGAAGAAGAGTCCACCCGGCTTCAGAACGCGTCGGCACTCCGCCAACATCGTTCGGAAAGCGCCTTCACTCTCAGCAAAGTGAAGTACCGCGCTGCACATCACGAAGTCAAACGAAGCAGTGTTGAAGGGCAACTGTTTAATGTCGGCAACCCTGAACTGTTCGGCTGGTAGATGTGGGGCAAGTTCAGCGGCAAGTCCCCGCACAGCTTCAACAGCATCTGTTGAAGTATCAACTCCACTTACATCAAACCCATTCTTTAGAAACCAGAAGATATTCCGTCCACCACCACACCCGGCATCAAGTATCCGAGCATCTGAAGCAATGCGCCCTTTCAGAAGTTGATCGAAGAGATAGATGTCGATGGAACCGAAGGTTGTTTGGAGATTCATTCGTGCTCAAGGGACGCGTGAGATAAGGGACTCTTACACCCTTTTGTAGGGTTCAATGATAGTCAACCCAGGAATCATCGAGTAATGTTTTTGATTAAACGTGTATAAAGGGAGATTCAATGACACGGCTGTTTGTGCTATCAAAACATCGAGCAAACCAACATCATGACTTAAGTGGTAGTTGGCAAATAAGCTTAATGCTACATTGCAACTGTCAGGTAATGGCCAAACAATAGCAAACGAGGTTACGATCTTCTCAATTCTATTCTGCTCTGCTTTGTTGCGACATCCCTGCATTAGCTCCATCATCACAAATCCTGGTAGGACAATCTCCTCCTCCCCTAACAACTTCAACCACTCCATTGCTGGCGGATATTGCCGCAAGATGTCAATCATGACATCACTGTCCAGAACTATCATTCCTCATCCCATTGGTTCTTACTCGTCTCTCTGCTTCATCACGCAATTGTCGTGCATACTCGATAGTATCGGGAATATCTGTTCGATCCTTCCACATCCCAACAATGTCAGAGTGAAGCAACTGATCTGCCGTTAGTTGCTTCCTCCGCTCGCTATCATGAGAGGTTAACAGCACCAATACCTCAACTTCTTCTCCCTCCTCCACTGGTAGGTTTCGCACAGTTAGCTCTCCCCGCTTCTCAATTTTTTGTTGTACTCTAATCGCTTCCATAAACTGAACCTCAATAAGGCATTTACGTTCTGACTCACCCCATACGGTCGAGACGATGAGGGATTGTATCTGTAAGATTAGTAATGTAAGGAGATACGTTCACTCTCAAAGAACTGCCCAAAGACTCAACAAGTCTTCAGGTAAAAAGAGCCATGTGTACTAAGATGCTTGCATGGCTTGCTCAATGGCGAGAACTATAAACTCCGCAGGATGCACAACGGAAACCATTACCTGAACTTTCATATATCCGTTGAGAATATCCTCTTGAGTCATCGTGCTCCCAAGTCCACACTGCACCGAGTAGGCTTCCGATGAGGTTAAGCCGATCAATCCTCCTTGCCTCCAGATAGTGTTGAGAAAATTCTCAACCATCGAGACAACTGTTGACCAGGTAGTAGAATCGTTTGCGGCGAAGACGAAAGAGTTGAGTGCATTCTTAATAGATTGCTCGATGTAGATAAGCGTTCGACGTATTTGAATGTACCGCCAGTTGTTACTCTCGCCATCCAATGTACGTGCTCCCCAAACTACCGAACCTGTCTCAGGAAAAATTCGGATGGCGTTGATTGCTCTCTCCCCAACCGGAACGTTCATCTCCCTTTGTTCACTATCATTTAGCAGAATAATTGGTTGGATCACCGACTCCAACCCGGTGTTCATACCAGCTGGGGAAGTCCACACACCAGATGTTGAATCAACTCTCGTATAAAGTCCAGCAACAGCTGAGCTTGGTGAAAGAATATTCTCTCTGCTTACGATCACCTGCAAGAGCTTCTGTAGCAAGGGAAGCGCACCGGTGAGTGTCCGGTTAAGCTGTGCAACGTCCTCAGGTGAAAGATCATCCTCTACAATCTTTGCGATCTCTACTCGAAGCATCTCGTATCTCGCGCTCCCCTGCTCCCCTTCAGGTGGAAACACTCCGTTGTTGTTGAGGGTCACGTTCTGCCAGGTTAACATCTCTTTCAACAGGCCACGTGACTCTATCGTGAAGCTGAGATAATTAACAGCGTTGACCGCAACAACTGTTGTCTCCAGCAAAGGGAAGTATGCCGCACCGTAAGAAATCCCTTCGCTCCCGACCCCTTGGCGAAAGGCTTCGAAAACGGATTCCATGTTCTCCTTAGTCGATGGAATCAACGAACTGCCGTAGAGATCGAGAATAGCAAAGCGATCCCCTCGATCAGCACATAGCTTCAAAATCTTCTGCGTGAGGGAAACGAACTGCGAAGATTGCCACGGATCATATTCCTCACCATCATTCGGCAGAAGGAGGGCATCTGGCACAACAACGAGAGTTGGCCCATCAACATCGGCGATAGCCTCAACTCCTTTTTCGAGCGATGCTCCACTCACCCCTACCTGCGACTCCCCCTCCCGCGCTGTGTAGTCACCTACAGAGAGAACAACGCATTCAGCTCCACCATTTTCATAGAAGAGCCGGATCGCCTTGTAGAGATTGAACTTCCAAGGACTACGATCTTCATCCACTACATAGAAGCGCTTTGCCCGAGCGACCGGATCGTAGATGCTCACATCATAATTATTTTCACCCTCAACCTCAACCAAGGTGTACCGCAACTCAGGCCCTCTTCCGAACCACTCTTCAAACTCCCTAAAGGAGGTTATTGTAACCGGTTTCATTAACAGCGACTTCCCATTCCACTCCACCTTCTCGGTATATCCGATAAAGGCAGGTATCGCAGTCGGCACTCCGACAATGCTTGGAACAACGTTGTCGAGTTCGTGGATGTAAACGCCCGGAGTTTTGTTCGTTGGTTGGTTGGACATGGATTGATCGTTATGTAAGTCGGTTCTTATTCGTTGGTCGTCTACTGGTATCTATGCACATGCGAATCGCTCATTATAGAGTCGGCACGTAGAGTATGGTAGAAAAGCAGTATGCCCCTTAGTCTCCGCCACGGGGATTCTGCCTTTAGGTCTCTTAGTAGTTATTTTCTCTGAACTATTCTATAAGATAGCCTTCCCAAGATCATCCACAGGCGACCGTTCTCTCCTCATCGCACGTTTGCAGAGCACATCAGTTGTTAGTACTCACCCTCCAACACCAAACAGCAAGGCATTCTCACTCTTCACTCCGTTGACAACAACTCCTACTTGTACAGTCTGTCCAGCAGTCCAGTCGATACCGTTGCCACCTTGTGAAGGGAAGGGGAAAGTGATCTGCGTATCGCTCCAGGTTGTTCCGTCAGGATGTGTTGCCAGCCCATCGAGCGTGATGAAGCTTTGATTCTGTGCAGCTCCAAATCCAGTTCCAGTAAGGGTTACCACTGTTCCGGCTGGACCATGTCCGGGAGCAATTGTTGTCAGTTGTGGCGCACCCGGAACTGGTGGCGGTGGTGGCGGTGGGGAGACTGGAGAAACTTGTGGAGTGGGAGGAGGAGATACCGGAACATTTGCCGCAACGTTCGGAATAACTGAACTTTGGTACTGCATTATCGTCTGCCCTTGCTGCGGCGCAACGTTTCGGAGATTCGCTCCAGAATCATTTGTCGTCACGATCTTCTTACCGATGTATGCGCCGTGCCCCAACCCCATCAGAACCATCAGTGCTGGATCGATGTCGGGGAGGAGAAGAGCACTTCCTGTGTGGACTTCTCGAATCACGCGAATGAAGTAGACAACAATGCTAATCAACGTCCAGGCGATAATCTGCACTTTGCTCAGATCGGGCTGCCCCTCATCATCTTTAAGTATCCAGCTTAGTCCAGTTTGAGTCGGATTTGACTGCGCCTTAACGATCTGCCCACTCTTCGTATATGCCGAGGTGATTCCCTTCGCTGCCACCATCGAAGTAATGCTGAAGCCCATGACAATCAGAAGGTTCTGTGGGACGTTGGAAATCACGTCGAAGTCCCCTGTCCAAGCTCGGGCAGCAAAGATCACAACGAAGCAGAAGATGACAACAACCGTCCAGAGAAACCACTGAAACTTCGAGGTGCTTGCCTTCCCATCCTCACCGTCGATTAAAAGCGAAGGACTCCACGTACCGAGAAGAATGCGGTAAAAGACCCAGAAGAGGAGGAGGACAAGAAGTCCTGAGACGTATGCTTTGAATTCCATGGAGAGACCCCGTTCGTAGTTGATTGTAGAACTATCTTACTGATCTATATACATAAGAGAATAAGAAACTGATCGCGTTGTGAAAATTCCCTACCCTTGATACTTACACCTAAAATATCGCTTCTTTTCTGAGTGGAGTGATGTAGTTGAGTGGATTCACGTGGGGCACTCCTTCGGCTTACTTATCGAGAGGGAAACAAGTGGAGGCGGTCGGCTCACCCCCGAGAGCCGACCGCACTCCGATCCCGAAGGAAGCATGGGTTCCCTTCGAGCGTGCCTGAACCGACAACGTCCGATGTCGGGCAGTGCACAATCGTTCGCCATGAAAGTCTCCTGGTTCATGAGGAGCATTCCGTTAGGAGACTCCGATAGCAAAAGAACTATATATGGAGTAGCACCCGATAGAAGTCATTGTAGTCACTTACCGTTTCAGTAGTTGAGGCTTGCAGGGTCAGCGTATGCCCCCCCAAGGTAAGGTCAATCGGGATGTACTGCGGAACAACGGCTCGGTGTGTGCTTGGACCATTCGAGAATATCTCTGCTGCACCAAGGGCGTTCCCATCAAGCAGAACCTCTATCCCTATCATCTGATTTGCATCGTTGCACCAGACAGAGCCGGCAACAAATAACATCGCCTCCATCTGAATGTCTGAGGTGAATTTTTGAGTAATGGGGAGCGGGCCAGCCTGATTGATCAGAACTTGAACTTGAGCCATTATCTACTCCGTTGAAGTATGTGTAAGAGTAGGGAGGTAGATACTGTTGTATCTGCTTCCCATGAATTTCTATGTTGTGCTTTTTCCATCTTCTATCCACCCTACAATCTTCTGCTTTAAGAAGAGAGACAACCCAGCACCAAAAACCAGAATCAGAGCCACCGATAGAAGTGCATAGTTCTCCCAGTCAGGTGCTTGGCGGCGAAGTCCATCCAGCATCAGGCAAATTTCAAAGGCGAAGAAGAGTAGGTTCACGGTAAAGGCAAAGCTGAGAAGTGAACTGAAACGTTCTACTCGTTCCAGAGAGAACTTCTTCAGTCCATACCAGGCAATAAAGGCATTGAAACTGACGAGAGGGACCTCAAAGAGGTGGAAGACTAAAACGCAGGCACAGTCGCTCCCGCTCACTTTACAGGAAGACCAAGGGTGGCCAATAATAAACGGGACGTGAGCCGCCGCAAACCCGTAAATCACCGCAGCAACGGTAATCCAGGAATAGAACTTGACCCACTGCTCAACGTTCTGCCAAGTTGTAGCTGAGGTTTGTGCCATAGTCTTGCTTGGTTATTCTCACTTTCGTTCTGAATTGGTAGCAAAAGGAATATCAGCTCTCCAAAACATCACAAACACCCGTTCTACCATCGCAATAAGTATACCTGCATATTGCGGGCAGCTCTGTACTACTTTTATACTACTTTTAATCTTTCGTCCCTGATTTAGCCTGTTTGAAAGTCAAAAAAGCATCTCAAGTATCCTGAAGAGAACAATATCAACACAACATGCGCCCGACAATAGGCTACATACTTCTCCCCTCGGTGATAATCTCCATCCTCTACCTCACCTTTCTCGGTCATCGACCCGACTACGCAGGACACTTCATGGCAGGGTTTGGCGGAACACTTTTGATGATCGTGACCACACTCGAAATTCAGCGCAGAAAAGAAGTGCCACCGTCGAGTGGCACAATCATTCTGATTGTACTTATCGCCTGCATCACCTTCGGCACATTGCAGGAGGCTACCACCTTCCGGCTGGCAAAGTTTGACGAGGTTGACTACTGCAATCAGAACATCGGCGCGGTTCTGGCGGCACTCTCGTCACTCGCAGTCACTCCCAAGATTCCTGAGGAGAGTCCGGTCACTCTGCCAGCAATGATTGTTGGACTATTCTTTCTATTCGGAGGCTTCCACTATGCCTTCCAGTAGAACACGTAATCGGAAGATTGCTGGAGTAACGATACTCTCTATCGGACTTCTCTGCGCTGTCGTGAACCTCTTCGTCACGCTGAACCGCTCCACAATTCCCCGCACGATTGAGGCAACAGTAGTTGCGAAGGAGATCGGCTACGAAAAACATCCGGGCAGGGACGATGTTTGCTGGTTGATTCTCGACAATGGTGAGAAGACCCACGTAGACCAAGCCGTCTGGAATCGTGTGAGTGAGGGAGATCAGTTGAGCAAGAAGAGTTGGTCCAGAGAGTTGATGATTGGAGAGAATCTGGCCCAGCTACAGCTTTCAAAGGATGCGGAGGGAATGATCCCAGTAATGTCTGGAGTATTCCTCCTCTTCCTATTCTTGTTGATGAGAGTCTGGAAGAAAGGAGTGTAGAGAAGCAAGTTATTGACGTGCTGAGCTGGCGAGATGCTTCGTCCGCAGTGGCGCGGATCAGCATGACAATCATTCAGTAGGATAGCAAGCTTGGTGTCTCTTGGTGTTCTTTGTGGTAACTCTCTTGCAGTCAATACCACTTCGAGCACTACGGGTATATAGTTTCTTGTCACCCTCAAACCACTCAAGCTATTCCAAGAATCCGAGTCGCGAAGCGTAGGCAATTGCTTCGTGTGAATTGTTCACATCAAGTTTCTCAAGTATTCGCTGACGGTGCGTGTTTACTGTGTGAACGCTGATGTAGAGTCGGTCGGCAATCTCTTTGCTAATCAATCCATCCCGAATCAAACTTAGCACCTCCTGCTCGCGCGAGCTTAGTTTCGGCACTCCACCATTATCTCCCCTCTCCTCAACAGGAAAGTGAAAGATTTCCCCCGTCTTAAAGTTGATTAGCCGACTCTTGATTCCTGCACTCACATCTCTGTCGGGAGAAATATCTACCAGACTGAGCGCAAGCCATAGATTCCCATTCTTGTCCAGTTCTAATGCCTGATGTTGTTCAATCACGCGAACATATTCTCCAGCCCCGTTCTTCATCCGATATTCGTTCACCAGTTTGTACTCCATCCGTTCCTCAGCAGGAAGATCAAAGCAGAAACGCATTAGCTCGATCCCATTCCTCACCAACGCCACAAAGTCTTCTGGGTGAATTTTCTGGTCGAAGAAGAGATCCCCCTCAACACTCTCAATATCATACCCTAACATCAGGTGGAATGTGGGTGACTTGTAGACATGCTCTCTCTTGAAGAGATCGTAGACCGAAATTGAACTCTTCCCGATCTGTGCCAACTGCTCCAGAAATGGGATGTGCCCTTGCAAAATTGCGTAGTCCAAATCCTCCCCCACAAACTCTTGTGTCGAGAGAATCTGATTGTACTCACCGAGAAGTGTCGAAAGCTGTTCCATTCAAGAAAGATTACTGATATATCAGTATTGAAGCTCACACGCCGAGAGGGCTACTTTTCCTTGTCGCTAAAAGCCAGACCAGAGAGAGTGTTGTGGAGAACTTCACTAAACAAAAATCAAGCTAACAGAGAATGGTTAGAGAAACAAATGTCCGTTATCCTATCAGGTGGAAAGCCAAGAAGTGGAAGATTTTATCAACCCTTTCCCTTCTCTTCTTTATCCCAAACATCCCTCTGCAAACACAACCCATAACTCAAACTGTCAGTGGTCAGGTGTTGGAAGAAGGGTCGCAAATGCCAATACCGGGAGCAACTGTTGTGATTGAGGGAACAGACCCTCTACTTGGGGGGGCAACCAACGGGAGTGGCGAGTTCAAGATAGCCGATGTCCCGGTAGGCCGCTACGATATTCGAGTATCGTCGTTAGGGTATGAACCAGTTCTGCTAAAAGAGATCGCTGTCAGTTCAGGGAAGGAGGTTGTGCTGACAATCAACCTGAGTGAGTCATCATTTGCTGGGAAAGAAGTTGTGGTGAAGGCTCGGGTTCTGAAGGGAAGGGCGCGGAACCAAACGGCAACCACAAGTGGACGAATGTTCAGCGTGGAAGAGACGAGCCGGTATGCAGGGGGATTCGACGATCCGGCTCGGCTCGCCTCATCCTTTGCGGGGGTAGCCAGCACCATCGGGAATAACGGCATCGTAATTCGAGGAAATGCTCCGAAGTCGACAGCGTGGCGGATGGAGGGGGTAGAGATATCAAACCCAAATCACTTCGCTAATCTTTCAACGTTTGGTGGGGGAGGATTAACGATCCTTAGCAGTCACCTTCTCGATAACTCTGATTTCTTTACCGGAGCTTTCCCGGCAGAGTATGGGAACGCCCTCTCCGGCATCTTTGATATTCGTATGAGGAGAGGGAACAACCGAAGGCGAGAGCATCGAGCACAAATTGGGTTGACTGGAATTGATCTTGCCTCCGAAGGCCCCTTCGTTGAGGGGAGCAACTCTTCGTACCTCTTCAACTACCGCTACTCCACTCTCTCCTTGTTGGAGCCTCTGCTACCAGATGATGCTGGGGGAACAACCTATCAAGACCTTTCGTTCAAACTCCACTTCCCCTTGAATGATGCTGGGGTTCTCTCCATTTGGGGAATTGGAGGGATTGACGGATCGGGTCAGGAACCTGAAAGTGATAGCACAAAATGGCGCTACCTTCAGGATAAACAGGAACAGGAGGTGAACCAGTTCATGGGGGCAACCGGAATTAGCTATATCCTTCCTCTGAGTAGTGACGCCTTCTTCAGGGCAAATCTCGCTGCCAGCGGAAACGGGATTGACTTAACCACGAACCAACTGGAGAGCACATTGGGTCTGCAACCGACCGAAGAGATTGCGAGCAAGACTTGGAACCTGATCTTCACCTCTCTCATCAACGCAAAAGTTGGAGCCAACCACACGAACAAAACCGGAGTTGAAATAACCGCACTCAACTACGACATGCTGTTGCGGAGTGCGCCAACTATAGGAGAAGAACTTCAAACGATTGTCGATCAAGAAGGGAAGAGTTTTCTGTTGAGTGGATATACCAACTCCACACTCTCGTTTGGTGAGAGCCTAAGAGTGAACGTCGGAGTGCATGGGGAGTTCTTCACGCTCAACGATCACTGCACTATTGAACCACGTGCCGGAATCAGGTGGCAGTTCCAACCAGACCAAACCCTTGGCATTGCTTACGGACTTCACAGCAGGTTAGAACAACTCAATTTCTACTTTGCTCGAAGCATAGCTGGTGGAGAAGTTTTCTACCCGAACAAGAACCTCGACTTCTCGAAAGCACACCACTTGGTGTTGAGCTATGACCTTGAAATCACTCCAGAACTACGGTTGAACGTGGAGCCATACATCCAATACCTCTTCAACGTTCCGATAAAGAGGGGGAGTTCATTTTCCTTTATCAACATGGAGAACGATTGGTTCTTGAACGACCCTCTGGTGAACGAAGGAGAGGGGAGGAACTTCGGCGTAGACCTCACGCTGGAGCACTTCTTGAAAGATGGCTACTACTTCCTGTTGACTGGTTCGCTCTTCAAATCGGAGTATATCGCCGGCGATGGCATCTGGCGCGACACACGATTCAACAGAGCATACCTTCTCAACCTGCTCTGCGGTAAAGAGTGGAGTGTAGGAGAGGAGAACCAGAACGTTCTCAGCATAAGTCTGCGCGGAACGTTTCAGGGAGGAGATCGCCGCACGCCGGTTGATCTTCCCGCTTCCATAGAGGCAGAAGATGTGATCTACGACGAGAGCCAAGCCTTCTCGATAGCTAATGATCCATCTCTTCTACTTCACGCCACACTCAGCTTTCGGATAAACGGGCGAGGGCACACGTCAACGATTGCACTGAACGTGCTGAACGCAACCGGCCTGAAGGAGTTCTACGGAGATCGATATAACTTCATCACAGGAAATGTCGAGCCAAACAACGAAGCGATTATCATTCCAAACTTGAGCTATAAGATTGAGTTCTGAGGGAACAATTCAGCTTCCAAACTTGCGAGCGACTCTCCACTCCCTAAAGCCTGAACTTAACTGCGCGGAGCGTCGGTAAATATAGGAGGGGATACAGAAACCGATAACTGCCGGCACGGAGGCTATTATCACGAAGAGAACTCCGAGGATATATCCAGTAAGATCATCTCCGAGATAGAAGGCCACCCCGGTTCCGACAAGCCAGACTGTGGCGACAGTGCAGGCAAATCTTCTTGGTCGCCCATGGTGTGGCACTGGATAGGTTCCGAAAGGATGGCGAAGCACCTTGTTGTAAAGCCAATCAAATGGATGCCTGGGTGATGCAGCCCCGAGCAGAGAAATCGCAGCCAACATCCAGATAATAGCTTCCGAAGTGAGAATAGTTCCAACGACACCGATAGCAGCGCAGAGGCCGGGAGCTAAACGTGTCCAGTAGCCAAACTGGGAAAGGTCGTGATCGCTATAGCCCAGATACCCCTGCATTTCGAGTCGGTGGCGCTGCACAGAGTTAAACGGTTGTGCGGCTCCAGTAAATTCGTTGTGCGTTGATATGCGTTTGTTCATTGCTGCGGTTGGTTGTTGATATTGTGTTGGGAAATCAGTTCGTGGAAGAAGTCCACCTAAGATTCGAGAATTGCATTGTGATGGAATCCATTCTCATTCATTCTGCCCCTCCGGGGCGAGGGAAGTTTCACTGCTTCGTTTTCCGGGGATTCTCATCCCCAGCCACGCATCGGTAGCCCCTGCCGGGGCAGTCGGAATAATGAACGCCCTTTGATGAAGGGCTGACATCGACGTTCTCTCTGCTTGAACGTCCGCAATCTTCACGTAAGAAGCCAACTGTGATCGAGCCGCTCCCGCAGGGAGCTTTGCTGTGTGGCCGTGGGGCAAGCCGTAAGGCTGCACCCCACGGAAAGCGTTCGCCTTTTAAATCTTCCGCCCTGAAGGGGCGGCTGAGCCGGACGTGCTGACATCTCCGCTCGTTCATTCTGCCCCTCCGGGGCGAGAGAAGTTTTTATGCTTCATTTTCCGGGGATTCTCATCCCCGGCCACATATCGGTAGCCCCTTCGGGGCAGTTTGTTCATTCTCTTTCGTTCTCGTAGGCGTCACCAGAAGCTCTGGTAAATGCCGGATGCTATCTGAAGGAGCACGGATGCGTTACCCCCTCTCAAGTCTGTCACTCTGAACGGAACGTAGTGGAGTGAAGAGTCTCGCAGGTCTTGTAGAGAAGAAGAATCATGCTATCGACATCCTACGAGATTACCCGCAGTGCTCCCTTCGGCAGTCTTCAACAGACCTCAAGACGACAGAAATACTCTCTGCCTTGATGAAGCCTCAACCACCACGAACAAGACTTTTACGACATGCTCTTAGGAGATGGTGTGGTGTGGCAGACCGGACACTGCTTCAGTGATCTATCGGACCAGAGAGAGCACTGCTGGCACTTCCGCACACCAAAGGCTCTGCGGCGGCGATACTTCTTTTCGACTCTCTCCCCTCGGCCATTATATTGGTTGAAGAGACTGGCAAGGCGAAGCCTGCGAACTTCCGGTTTGGCTAACGTTTGTCGAATGAACGGGTGGATAATTCCCTTCACGTCGGCGGCAACCTCTTCAGGGAGTTCACCAACTTCTTCTCCCCTCCTCATCCGGGAACGTGCTCGGTCGACGATGGAGCGGAATTCTGGATTCAGCAAATCGTGCGCGTAGAGATCTTCCTCGGAGTATACCATGCTTCGTTGCACAACGTCGGCTGCGCCGAAGACGAGCTTCAGCATAACTCCCCACTCAAATGAATCAGGATGTTCGAATGAACGGTAGTAGAGATCAGTCTCGTTAATCAGAGCATCGTAGACCTGGTGAACATACTCTTCATACTGGCTGAATGTAGCGCGTGAGAGATCGCCCTTCGATAGACCTTCGGCAGTAGCCTGTGCGGCAAAGTAGCTGGTTCCACTCCCCAAGTTCATGCCGGGAGAAAAAATCGGGTTGACGAAGATTCCCGCATCACCTACAATAGCCCAACCATCACCGGCAACTTGCTTGGAGTCGCGGACAAGGTTGTGGAACGATCCATAGGAAGGGCGTCCGGTGTAGGGATCTTCAATCAGTTCGTAGTTCTCCATCACACTGGCAAGACCGGGATGCTTTTCAACGTACCGCTTAAAGCTCTCCTCGGCATTCATTCCCTTCGTCTCATCTTTGTCATCCCGAACAACAAACCCAATGCTCGTCATCTGTTCGTTCACGCAGTTGAATTGCCGGCACAGCTCCTCGCGCGAGGGATAGCTTTCATCTGGCCCTTCTGGATGGTCGAGCAGAAAGCGAATCATCTGGCGCAGATTCTCATCCGAAGTCTTCTCCCACGATGTCAAGGTGATAAACCAAGTCCACCCTCCCGGGAAACAGATATGCCGCGTAGCTGGCTCATTCCAGAAGCGAATATCTGGCGTACCGGTCTGCCGAAAGTAGGCGTAGTAGGAGTTCGTTGTAAATGTGTTGTTTCGCTCTGGTTCCTTCCGTAGAAGTTTCTTGCTCCGAGCCAAAATTGCGGCTGGGCCAGTGGCATCACAGATCATCGGAGCCTGCATTCTCCGCTCCTCTCCTTCTGCTGTGCGGCAGACAATCTGCTTCATCGACTGTTCGATATCTGACTTCTGCAAGTCGACCTTCACCCCAGTTATCAGCTCCACACCGGGGCGCCTGCGAATCACTTCTTGCAGCGCGATCTCCAGCACACGCCGTTCCACCTGGAAGGTCTCCTCGATATCCACAATATCCAGATGCCGGTGAAGCTCATCTGTCTCAGCTCCTGTCCACCAGAACCGAATCCCTGCTTTGTTCCCGAAGAGGCGGCGAAGGATTGGCATACTGAGTCCGGTGGCAATCAGACTTCTGGTGGCTGACGAAAGAGTGCTCTCACCGATTTTGAACCCCGGTGTACTGTTCCGCTCCACTACAGCAACGCGACTGCCGGGGCGATGTTCCGTTAACCAATGTGCGTATGAAATGCCGTGTGGCCCTCCCCCCATAACGATTGCATCGTAGGTAGTGGAGTCGAAGGTAGTTGTTCTTTTCATGGCTGATTATTCCTGCGTAAGGCTTGAGAACTATAAATGTGTTCTTGTAAAGTCTGTTCTACCGATTCTACTTCCACCCTCGGATCGTGTAGCCGTATGCACCGAACCTTCTGGCCCTCTCTTCAACTCGCGTTCCTCGAAATAGGTCGACATCTTTGCAAAACTCTATGTGGCGAAATCCAACCTTCTGCATGATGCCGAGATAGGTCTCAACCTCCTCTCCCCCAGCAATACAGTCCGTCCAAAGGTTAAGCAGATCGCGCGCAGAGTCGGGCACAGTTTCTTGAAGGAGCACGTCGGCAATCTGTATGCGTCCTCCCGGTTTCAGCACGCGGTACATCTCATCAAAAACCTGTTCTTTCTCCGGCGAGAGGTTGACAACACCATTGCTGATAATTAGGTCAATCGTCTCGCTCCCAAGGGGAAGCCTTTCAGCAAAGCCAATGATATAGCGTGCGTTCCATGCCCCCATCTCTCTGGCATTACGTCGAGCGGAGTTCACCATCTCGTTCGTCATATCAACGCCGATAACTTTCCCCCCTTCTCCGGTCAGTCGAGCGGCGATCAAGGAATCCATCCCTGCTCCACATCCAACGTCGAGGATTGTCTCCCCTACAACTACCGGACCACTGTCGAACGGATTTCCTGCCCCGGCAAACGAGGCAATTGCTTCGTTTGGGATTCCATCAAGTAGATCGGCAGGGTAGCCGAGGAATTCGGCTAACTGTTGCCCAAGTGTAAAGCGATCATTCTTTGCCGGCCTCTTGGCAACCTCTTTATATGTCTCTCTGATTGCTCGGCGAAGCTGATCTTTTGTGAAGCGAGGCCGATATGTCGGCGTAGCTGAATTGTGTTGTCTCATGGTAGTAGATGGTAGGTGAGATCGGGAGCGGGACGCACAGCACGTCCCGCTCTGCTCCAATCTCTGTTCCCCGTGATGTTCTCTATTTGTTTACGCGATTGCCACGTTGGTGTGAATCGTATTCGCGTGGCGAATCATTGCGTGGACAGGTGAACGATGTGCCATTGCCTCGATGCGGCGGCGATCCTCTTCAGTCAGGTTCTCGCCACGTGCAGAGATGTCCAGAGAAACCTCTTGCAGACATGATGCAGCCTCTTCAATAGGAAGGATGCCGAGCAGAACGCGAGGGTCAACCGTGATTCGTGCACTTACTTCCAACTCGTCGAACGAAACTCCTTCGAGAGCGGCGTTGATGCAGATCGCCCAGTTGACGCATCCACACATAGCAGCTAAAGCAACTTCAATTGGCTCCAGCTTGTCATCTGCACCCTCAACGCCAATTGCACCCTCTACCTCTTTCCACGCACCGAACTGAATCGAGTAGTCGCGAGCCTTCTTCTCAATAGGCTGTCCACCCAACGACCAACGGCCGATCTTTGCTGTGCTGTGTCCAGCACGTCCTGTCCAAATCACCTTGGCCTCAACTCCAAGCTGAACGTCATTCGGGTTTTCTGCTGCGTAGCCAGCGAAGCCTTCCATTGTCTCTACGTTGAATCCTGGGATTGTGCTCATTGTCTCTGTCATTGTCTTACCTCTGTAAAAGATTGATGATTGATAGTTCAGGCATTTGCCTTGTTTGATGCTTTCAATAGAGCAAGACGGAAGGTTGAGCAGGGTTCCCTAATGGGTCGGCGAGGTATTACACTTTTATATCTTTCGCAGTCGATTTAGCGAGATGTCCTTCTCTGTAGAAAAGGAAAGCTTGAGATAGTCTGGCAAGGATAGTGGAGAGAATATTTGCTGCTCGACAAAGCATCAGTGATCG
>JBFWSB010000033.1:0-19297 GCA_050248595.1 Kapaibacterium sp. (SeqCode) | reverse complement strand
AACCGACCGTTTGCCAACGCATATCAGCTCTACAGCTCCGGCCTTATTCAGCTCACCATATACTTTGTCAACTCGGTACTGAGCAGCTTTCAGAACATTGCTGTTGAATGGACCGCAAAGACCGCGATCGGCTGCAACGACAATGATTCCAACCCTGTGAGTTTCACGCTGTTCGAAGAATGGACTAATAGCACTGTCCATTGCGTCGGCGAGGTGACCGAGAATCTCGCGGAGCTTCTCCCCATAAGGTCTGGCCTGAATGATTGCATCCTGCGCACGACGGAGCTTCGCCGCGGCAACCATTTTCATTGCCTGCGTGATTTTCGCGGTGTTTTGCACACCACGAATACGACTCCGGATTTTTCTGTACTGTGCCATTCTCTTCTACACTCTTCTATACTGCTGCCAATTCCTGCTCTGTCACGCTAAACCCAGCCGAGAAGTCAGTCAACGTTTTGTCCAGCATCGTGGTAATCGCCTCGTTCAGCGTCTTCTCGCTGGCAAGTTTCGGCAGGAGGCTTGGCTCCTTCATCCTCACATATTCCAAGTACTCTTGCTCGAAACGCTTTACGTCAACCAACGGTACTTTGTCGAGGTATCCACTTGTTCCGGCGTAAATCACCGCAACTTGCTCCTCAACTGGCATCGGCACATACTGTTTCTGCTTCAACAACTCTACAAGACGTGACCCCCGGAGAAGCAACTGTTGTGTAGACTTATCGAGATCGGAACCAAACTTTGCGAAGGCTTCAAGTTCGCGGTACTGAGCAAGGTCAAGCTTCAACGTACCGGAGATTTTCTTCATCGCCTTAATCTGTGCGTTACCACCTACGCGGGATACGGAAATACCGACGTCGATAGCTGGACGAACACCGGCGTTGAAGAGACCTGGAAGGAGATAGATCTGACCGTCAGTAATTGAAATTACGTTCGTCGGGATGTATGCCGACGGATCACTCTCCTGCGTCTCGATAACTGGCAACGCAGTCAACGAACCACCACCATACTCCTTATCGAGCTTTGCAGCACGCTCCAGAAGACGGGAGTGGAGATAGAAAACGTCACCCGGATATGCTTCGCGACCTGGAGGACGGCGGAGGAGAAGTGAAATCTGGCGATATGCTGCCGCCTGCTTCGTAAGATCGTCGTAAACTGCCAGAGCGTGGCGACCTGAGTCGCGGAAGTACTCACCCATTGCAGCACCCGAGTAAGGGGCAATAAACTGAAGCGGAGCTGGATCAGAAGCGCCAGCCACAACAACAGTTGTGTAGTCCATTGCTCCGTTTGACTCCAACGTTTGCACAACATTTGCCACAGTTGAAGCCTTCTGGCCAATGCTAACGTAGAAGCAGTAAACTGGGTCGATACCGAGTTCTTTTGCTTCAGGAGTGTGTGTGAACTTCTGGTTGATAATAGCATCGATTGCCACGGCGGTCTTGCCGGTCTGGCGGTCACCAATAATCAACTCGCGCTGTCCACGACCAATTGGGATCATGGCGTCGATTGCCTTCAATCCGGTTTGCAGCGGTTCTGTTACCGGATAGCGCATAATAACGCCCGGTGCTTTCCGCTCGATTGCCAGTGAGTGTGGCGTGTCGATCGGTCCACGTCCGTCCAGCGGAACGCCGAGCGGATTGACGACGCGACCGAGCAAAGCCTCTCCCACAGGAATCTGTGCGACCTTACCAGTACGCTTTACGGTGTCCCCTTCCTTGACAAGTTTATCGTCACCGAAGAGAATCACACCGACGTTATCTTCTTCAAGGTTGAGCGCCATTCCCATGACGCCGTTCGGGAATTCTACCAGCTCGGAAGCAAGAACGTTCGCCAGACCGTAGACGCGGGCAACACCGTCACCGACCTCGAGGACGGTGCCGACATCAAACACGTCGACTTCACTGTCGAACCCTGACAATTGCTTGCGAAGAATCGCCGATACTTCATCCGGACGGACTTCTACCATTATTCTTCAGCCGTTACTCGTTAGTGTGTATTATGAATTTCTAAAAAAGTCTGCGTTAGAGTGTTGGGGTCCACAAGTGAGCCTCTTCGGCCAAGGTTTCGTGGAGCCGCACCAACTGGCGACGGACAGAGGCATCGATCATCAGATCGTCGATCCTTGCAGTGAAGCCTCCAATCAGGCTTGTATCAACGCGATACTTTGCGTTGATTGTCTGCCCAGTCATCTTCGTCAGTTTCGTCTCGATCTGCCCTTTCAGCCCATCGTTCAGTTCAATTGCACTGACAACGTTAGCTGTTGCGATGCCTCGTTCGAAGTCGAGTTGTTTGTGGAAAGAGATTGTTGTGCCGTACAGAATTCCAGAACGTCCCTTCTTAGCCAAGAGCACTAAGAAACGGAGAACAGCTTCGCTTACCTTACCTTGAAAAATATCCTCAAGCAATGCAGCCTTCTTAGCAACCGCTATTGTCGGTCGCGAAAGAAGGCTTTTTAAGTCGCTGGAATTCTCGATTGCGTACTGCAACGTCTTGAAGTCTTCCTCAACTGCGGGAAGAATATTCAATTCTTTGGCGATTTCGAGCATCGCCTTTGCGTATCGATGTGAGGCTCTGGTTTCAATCATTGTGCTTGCCTTCCTCTTCTCTCAACGGAATTAGTTCGTCACTTCGGCAGCTTCGTTTAGGTAAGCCTCCACAAGGCGCTCCCCACTCTCCTGATTGAGCGATTCTTTCAGGATTTTCTCAGAAGCGTTCACCGCAAGCGTAGCAACTTCTGCACGCAACTGGTTCATTGCCTCCTTCTTGCTCCGGTCAATCTCGGACTTCGCCCGATCGATTAATGTGCGAGCCTCTTCCTCTGCTTTCCCCATCGCTTCGTCCCGAACCTTCTGGGCATACTCCCGACTTTCACGGAGAAGTTCTTGAGCTTCAGCTTCGGCATGAGCCATTGCCTGACGGTTGTCGGCGATAAGCTGCTTTGCCTCTTCGCGTGCTCTTTCAGCCTGCTCGATAGCATCGTTAATCGTCGTCTCTCTCTTCTCTAACGACTGCGTGATGGACTTCCACCCAAGCTTTGTTAGAACTAAGAGAAGGATAACGAAGTTGATGATGGTCCAGATAATAGGACCGGTGCTAATATCAACCATGATTTCAGATAGTGAACGTGATGGGTCTGCTTCTCCCCATCAACCTGTTTCTCTACACTACTACAATTGATTCCTTGCCAACGCTCTCTGCTTGCCGATGTGAATAAGCGGTCTGCCAGTTTATTGCCGACAGACCGCTCGATTCGAAAAGAACAGTTCTGTCGTCGCCTTACGCGAAGACCAGCAGAATGCAGATAACCAGCGCGAAGAGAGCAATACCCTCAATAAGAGCAGCCGCGATAATCATCGTTGTACGAATATCGCCGATTGCCTCTGGCTGGCGTCCCTGTGCCTCAAGTGCTGCCGCCGCAAGGCGACCGATGCCCAAACCTGGGCCCATGACTGTGAGTGCTGCGCCAAGACCGGCTGCGAGATAAGCTAATCCTTTTACTTCCATCAAGACCTCCGAACAGGTATGAAAAATGTATGTGTACTGAATACTATGCCGACGTAAAGTTATAAGACCTGCAAAGTTACGTATGACAAGGCGTTTGACGAACCGACTTCAGTTTTAAAAGGGTTTCAGTAAGTGAAGTTAGGATTTGAATGTGGAAGGTTGATTGTAGAGGGATGTCCTTTGGTATCCCCCAATTCTCTACGTATCCACCACATTCTACCAACTACCACCCCCGATCTCCTAACATTAGTGAGCCGTCGCGTGCCCCTCCTCTTCATGTTCATCGTGCGAGTGCATTCCCATGCTTGCAAATACTGCCACGAGAATCGTGAAGATGTAGGCTTGAATGAAGGCTACAAGCAACTCGAGCAGATTGATAAAGAGAGAGAAGGCAACAGAAACCGGCGCGAAGCCGATGCCGAGCACGAAGATCAGACCGATCAACGACAAAATAACAACGTGGCCACCGGTCATGTTTGCGAAGAGACGAACGCAGAGAGCAAAGGGCTTCGCGAAGAGACCGAGGATTTCCACTGGAATCATAATTGGCCAAATCGCAACTGGCGTTCCACCTGTCAAGTGCTTGAACCAAGCAATAATGCCCCCATCACGAATTGCCGCGTACTGAATTACGAAGAAGGCAATGATTGCCAACCCAGCAGTAACACTCAAACTTCCGGTAGCTGAGTGTCCCCCCGGAACCAACCCAACCAAGTTCATTGTTAAGATAAAGGTGAAGAAGGTGAGGAGTACTGGCGTTAGTGACTTCCCGACTTTCCCCTTCCCAACGTTTGGAATCACGAGGTTATCTCGGAGATACTCCACAAGGCCTTCCATCGCATTGTAAAACCCTTTGTGGGCACGCCCGGCGAGCTTCTTGGACTTGTATCCCATTGGCACGAAGATGGTAATCAGCAAAATCATTGCCAACCACTGGAAAACGACCAGACTTGTGATTGATATATCGAGGGCTGGGGCCTGTTGATCCGATACACGAACGATCGACTTGTGATCCTTCTTCTCGATCTCCGCCCAATCCTCCTTCGCACTTTCTGGAAGATTGTGCTTTAGGATATAGGTTCCCTCTGCTTCCATCGCCTCAACGTTCGGCCAGATGTGCAGACCGTCGTCGATTAGAATAACTGGAAGGTCTACAATGTGGAGTGGGCCAATTTCAATCTCGCGGTGATCACCGAGTTGTCCGAGGAGCTTCGTGAATTTCGCACTATTTCCATCTGCATTGGCCTCCCCAGCATGATGGCTATCCCCCCCTTGGTGTTGGTCACCCCCCTGATGTCCATCCCCACCATTGTGCCCATCGTTCTGGGCAATCAAATCGTTGTTGAGGTCGAGTTTCGGATCGTTCATGAATCGAACCTGTGTATAAATAGAGTAGTAAGATATTCAGCAAAAGCAAATTCGATAGCGTTACCTCTTCCTATAGACCGCCTGCCCCTTCTGCTTCGACATGGTCTTTACAAGAAAATGAATTTCTTGAATTAGGTAGACGAAGTAGAGTCCGAGCATAAAGAAGGTCAACGTCTTCGCATCAAAATCTTCGCTCAACAGGAATGCGAACACCATCAGTGTTATCATGATCCTCAACCCCATGCCACCAAAGAAGGAAGCCATGAAGATGAAGTTTTCCTTGTCAAGCGTGAACTGGATGATTGTCATTCCAATCAACGAGTTCGCCAGCGCAATTCCCCAAGCCGCGTAGATTGCACTTCGGGTATCAGGGAACCAGGCAATAACCGGGTATGCGAGAAGTGCCGCAAGAATAAGCGTCAGTATCAGAACAGGCTTCAGAAATCGCAGGCTCATGCGGCTCGTGTTAATCTTCTGACGGTTTGGCTGAATCGCCTATCCGATCCAAATCTGGGTTCCCTTTTCCCCCTCGCCTCGATGATCCTGCACGGAGTGCAGTTCTAATAAAGCTAATCATTCCCCCCGTTGCTCCGAAGATAAGTCCTGCAAGCAGGAGCCAAGGTTCTGTCTCGAACTTTGTATCGAGCCACCACCCTAACGCAGCAAAGGCTAAGATTGTCACAGTTAGCTGGATTCCCCCCCCGAGGAGCGATCCCATCTCCTGCGCATCCTTATTGAGATCTTTTGGCTTCATCAAAGACCCTTAAACTCTCTGGAAAACCTGACTCGTAGCTCTTTGCCACTCTATCTCGCTATGGAAGCCGCAAAATTACGGAAGGTTGTCTCCCCGTCGAACCCTTTTCTCCAAACACTTTGTATCCTTGAGTTAGTCTTGAGTTGGTGGAGTGTGTAGAGTTGAGAGTTCGTAGAGATGGTAGTTGGCCCCTAATTGCTTTGCAAAGGAGAGCTAATACCGAATTCAATTAGCAACGAGGTATGACTCCTTTCTTCCCCCTCTCCCGATCCCGGACGAAGGGAGCGACAGAAAAGAATGCACTCCGCTCTATTCGACAATGCGTCTTCCTTACTTGAATTTGGCATAGTTGTCGATAGAACGTGACAAACGGCCCCCCTACTATCGTTCTTTCCCGCCCCCCTACTCCTAACTCTACACACTCTCAACTCTACGAACTCTAATCAACTCGTTACGAAGTTCAATGTTTCCTCTTCTTTACGTGGAAATTCTTTCAGGGGAAGGATTACCGACCGAACTTTGTTCTGTTGTTTAACCTTTCGAATGTTTATATCATGTATACAAATACCAACAGCATAAAGTATCCTACAGTCTCACAGACTCCGCTCACTATGGCATTTTCTGTTCTTGTAGTTGATGATGAAGAAGATATCATCAGACTCCTTCGGTATAACCTTGAAAAAGAAGGCTACGTAGTCCACACTGCCACAAATGGTATCGACGCCCTGAAGAAAGCAGAAACGGCTACATACGATCTGATTGTGCTCGACATTATGATGCCCGGCATGGATGGATACGATGTCTGCCGGAAACTTCGCCTGCATCCCTCCCACTCACAGACACCGATTATCTTCCTTACTGCTCGCGTTGGTGAACTCGACGAGATTTTGGGATTGGAGCTTGGAGCCGACGACTACATACAGAAGCCGATCTCACCTCGGGTTCTCTTGGCACGCATCAAGCGCATCCTTCGACGGAAAGATGAGTTGGTAAAGACTGAAACTGTAGTGGCTCCAGAAATTCTGCGGATTGAAGGTTTGGTCATCAATCGCCAAAACTACACAGTGAAAGTTGACAACGTCGAGAAGTTCTTCCCCAAAAAAGAATTTGAACTTCTCGCCTTCTTAGCTTCGAACCCTGGCCGAGCCTTCTCTCGCGATGAATTGCTCTCGCGGATATGGGGCGAAAGCGTGCAAGTCGTGGAGCGGACAGTGGACGTTCACGTCTCGAAGATTCGGGACAAACTTGGCTCACTCAGCGAGCACTTGGAGACTGTGAAGGGTGTTGGGTATCGGTTTAGACCGTAGCGAGGGGAGTTTTTGATTGCGGATTTCTGATTGGGGATTGCCGATTAGAGAATGAGAAATTAGGAATGAAGAATTAAGAGAATGCTTTTTTAATCCCCAATCCCAAATTCCCAATTCCGCAATCCGAAATCCAAAATTAGCCCAATTTGGGATTGTGTGGGATGCTCTTACATAGAACCTTTCCTGTTTTTCTCTTCATATTGATTGCACCTTCAACGACTCTTGCGTAACATGTCAGGGAAATTCACAGAGGGAACCCTCGCCCTGCAGGATGCAGGTCTGATAGTCAACAATGAGTCGGTCGGCTCGAAGAAGCAGAGGAACGGCATGAAACGCTCTCTCCGGCAGTGGAGAAGGCAGACAGGATTGGTTCTCACCGTCAGCAGTGCTCTGCTACTGTTGGCAGCCGTGATTCTGCTGATAACTACTGGAATGCAGTCGACCTTGACTTCGATCTGGTTCTGGATTAGCGTCAGCACAACTCTCCTCCTCTTCTACTTCCACCGAACGACTCGTCACCTAATCGATGAGCTTCACAACGATATTGCTGCCCTCACATCGCGTGCATCTACTACTGGTCGTGGAGAGAAGAGTGCCGAAATATCGGCAAGCGACCTGAGCTTCGTCGACCTTGAGCGCCTCAACGATGCTATCACCAGTATCGCCGAGAAAGCAACGCGGGATATATCTGAACTCAAACGCTTAGAACAGGTTCGAAGTGAGTTCATGGGCAATGTCTCACACGAACTCCGAACGCCAATCTTCTCGATTCAAGGATATTTGGAGACGTTGATCGACGGCGCGATTGATGACCCGAACGTTCGTGACGAGTTCCTTGAGAAGGCTCACAACAATATGCTCCGACTTCACTCCCTGCTGAACGACCTTATTGAGATCTCCCGGATCGAATCTGGGGCAATGAAGATGAGCTTCCGCTATTTCGACATACTATCCCTTGCCGAAGGAGTGATCGCTACGATGGAATCTCCTGCATCACTCGCAAATGTTTCCTTGCGACTTGAAGTGAATGGGGCTGACGCTGAAGGAAAAATTATGGCTCTCGGGGATAGAAAGCGTATCGAACAAGTGCTGGTGAACTTGGTAACAAACGGCGTGAAGTATAACAAGGTAGAGGGAGAAGTGCTCATTTCACTGGCCACGAGTGAGTTCGATGTGAATATTTCTGTAAGCGATACAGGAATTGGAATACCGCCAGAACAAATCGGTAGAGTCTTCGAACGGTTCTACCGAGTTGACAAAGGGCGCTCACGAGATGTCGGGGGAACCGGTCTCGGCCTTGCGATTGTAAAGCACATTGTGGAGGCACACGGTTCCAAAATCACTGTACAATCCCACCTTGACGAAGGGACTTCTTTCAGCTTCACTCTCCCCCGTGACAAGTAGTTGACCGTTTCACACCCTTCGTAACTGTTGCTATTCCCCCCAACCGCTTTATATTTGCCGGTCTGTAAACGAATCAAACAGTATTCACCAATGTAGCGAAGACCTATGGCCTTCATGGAGAAACTCCGACATAACGTGTTCGGAGTATTCGGAACAATTCTCTTGTTTATTATACTCATCGTCATGGTGTGGGGTGATGCCTCGCAGGGTGGCGGGGGTGCTTATCTCA
This sequence comes from Kapaibacterium sp. (SeqCode), assembly GCA_050248595.1. GTDB lineage: Bacteria > Bacteroidota > Ignavibacteria > OLB7 > OLB7 > JAGWAZ01. The sequence goes on along the minus strand of JBFWSB010000033.1, from coordinate 10,734 downwards.
ACGAGAATTACGCAGGTTCGGTAAATGGAGAGAACATCTCGTATGATGATCTTTCAGAAATCACCGAAGTCCTCACGCAGTACGAGCAGGACATTCAGGGCAAAACGGAAGTGGATCGTGACCAGATGCAGGAGCAGGCTTGGCAGTTCCTCGAGTATGAGCAACTCTTCTTGCAAGCTGCGGCTGAGCATGGTATTACCGTCTCGGACGACCAACTCCGCGATCACATGTATCTGTTCCCAGCACAGCGCCTTCAGTCTTTTCTGAGGGATAGCTCTGGACAGTTCAACAAAGGTATTTACGACCAGTTTCTCTCTGATCCAGATGGAGTACTGGCCAGCAGCCAAGTTCCACCGGAGAGAGCATCCTTCTTTAAGGCACTGCTGAGACTCTCAGAGCGAGAGGCTCGGATGCAAATTCTTCAGTCGCAACTTTCCGAGCTAACTGGTGCGCTCTACCCTACTTCTCCCACCTTGTTGCGTGATCAGTATGATATGAAGAACACGAACGCCTCCGGGAGCTTTATTTACCTCGGCACAAACTTGATTCCCGATGCCGACGTTCAAGTTTCGGACGAGGAGGCAAAGGCATACTACGACAGTCACCTGCCGATGTATAAGCGCGAGGCTTCTCGATCCCTCCGCTACATTATGCTCCGCCTCGGACCATCCGACAAAGATAGTGCTAAGGTACAGTCGAAGTTCGGGAAGTATATCCGAGCGATGGAGGGGGCTAATACACCAGAGGCACAAGATTCTGTCTTTAACGCACTGGCTGGCTCTTCAGACTTCACAACACAGAAGTACACCGGCGTTGGCTTCGTTCACGAGCGGGAACTTCCGATTGAAATTCAGGATACCATCACCAAGTTGACGGCTCCGGCTGTGATTGGTCCAGTTAGAATGGCTGGAAAGACCTACTACGTCAACCTGATGGAGACAACCGACAGCGAGGCGAAGAACACTGTCCGCGCACAGCATATTCTCCTGCGGATGGATCAGAAGGCCGACAGTCTTGTGCAAGATAGCGTGAAGGCTTTGGCAGAAGATCTGTTAGCCCGAGCAAAAGGTGGAGCAGACTTTGCAGCCCTCGTAAAGGAATATAGTGCCGACTCGGTCTCGGCTGTTGATGGTGGAGATGTTGGTTGGATTACGGACACAACGCAGTTCGTTCCGGAGTTTAAGGAGGCAGCTCTGAAGGCTTCGAACGGTGATATTGTTGGTCCTGTTCAGACAATCTATGGCTACCACATTATCAAAATCACAGATCAGAGCCGCAAGGGCTATAAGCTCCGCGCATTCAGCTTCGATGTTGAAGTCTCAAGTGCGACAAGGAATAGACTTGCACGCCAGGGAAGTGAGATCAGAACCCGCCTACTCGACGGAGAGAACTTCGATTCAATCGGATCGAGCATGGGAACACGAGTGATTGATAGTCCTCCCCTGACGAACCCGAACAATGCCGTGGCAAACTCGTGGAAACTTGCAGCCTTTGCCTTCAACAGCAATTTGAACGACGTAAGCGAGGTAATTCGGACGAAAGATGACGCGGTTATCGTTGCCCAACTTTCAGCAATAACGCCAGCAGGTCCTGCGCCGTTCGATGAAGTGAAGGAAGAGGTAATTGCACTTCTGAAGAATCGGAAGAAAGTTGACATGCTGAAAGGGAAAGCAGAGCAGATCAGGGCATCGCTTGCAGCGGGTGATCCGCTCTCGAAAGCTCAGAGTATCGACTCGACAATCTCAATCCGAGATTTTGCAAGTGTTACTCCAGCCGGATCGTTCCCTGATGTAGGTCAAGACTTTGCTCTCTCGGCAGCTGTCTTTAAAATGAAGCCGGGTGAGACCTCGCAGCCTGTTAAGGGTGAACGTGGGTACTACATTGTGAGACTCGACAGCCTTACGGTAGCTGACGATACTAAGTATGCAGCTGAGAAGGGAGAGTTCAACAAGCAGACCTTGACTCAGCAACGCCAGCAAGTCTTCTACCGCTGGATTGATGACTACCGGAACAAATCAACGATCATTCGGAACTGGGGTCAGTAAGTCGACAAAGACTACTGAAAGCAACCGAACGAAAAAAAAGAGTGGGAGTGCTGATAGACAGCACTCCCACTCTTTTTATAACCACTCTCTCTCAACAAACCCAGCGAGACTCTTCACTTCGCTTCGTTCTGAGTGACAGAACTGGAGTTGCAGATAGTGCGGCTTACTATGTTGAAGCTCGCCTACCTACTCAGAGCACCGACTCTCGACTTTGTAGACTTGACAACCTCTACCCTGCCCGGCGTAACCTGAAGAGTGGCGGCTACCCCTTTATGAACTCATTCACTCTCATACTCATACACCCATACACTCTACTGAAGAGTTTCGGCTACCACTCTTAATTCGTGAAGCTCGCATTCACAATCGTTAACTCGTCTGGATACTTCACATCGCCAAATGGTGTGTTGACGGTGACAAACCCCTTCAGGGTCAGACGTGAACTTGAACCAGAAACGCCACCAATAGCGAAAGCAAGGTTCATTAAATCTTCATAGCCTTTGTTCCCGAAGAATTCGAGGAGATCGAGACTCATCGACAACGGAATTGTGGTGGTCTCCCCTGTTCCAGGAATTCGCAGACCATTTCCGGCAACTCCATTAATTGTCTCCTTCCCGTCGATGTAGAGTGTCCACTCTAATTTTTTTAGGAGTAGATCTGTTCCCTTCGTTGTAGAAGTTCCCGTGTTCGGGTTCTTCGCCAGAACATTCAGAGTGAAGCTAACTGGCAACTTCTTGCTCTGAAATGCACTTAGTGCTTTTGCAGCATCAGTGAAGCTGAGACTTGATGGCGAGGAGAGCTTTGAAATATCAATTCCAGCCGCCTTGAAGTTATTGACATCCCCCAGTTTGAACTGTAGCTGCTTCAGCGAGCCGAGAGCACCTGCGGCATCCTTCAGCGTTTGGCATCCCGAAAGGAAGAGGAGTGCCGTCAAAGCAGAGAGAACCCCTGCGGTTTTCATTCTTTTCATAGTTGTCTTCGGTTATTGTTGTGTGGACAGATTGTCCAAAAATACGAAACGCTCCGACTCATATAGGGTAAATCGGATTAGCGGTCGAGGAGAAGATAATTTTTGAACCCTCCAATTTGTCTCCCCCCCAACACCCCCTGTTCAAGTGCTGTTAACAGACGATATTTCAGCCGCTCGTGCTTGTGGAGAGGTCGCTCTGGGTGTTGATCGTTCTTCCCATAGTTCAGTAAGTCTCCCCAATCGAACTCTCCAATTCGCTCCTCCATCACTGCCGGATGTGTCCCGGTAAATTCGGCAAGAAGACCGAGTGGCCCATAATCGTAGGTAGAAGGTCGTTCACGGTAAAGCTCTGCCACCCGATCGTCCCCCTTGTGAATTGTATCGAGTGCTCGATTCTTTGTCTGCATCAGGTGTGGTGGACGTACCCAACCGTAGTGGAAGATTCGTGCGTCAACTGAGGCAACCTTTAGCTTGTGGGTCCCCTCCTGCTGCCGGTAATTCTTGCCGTCGAATTTCGGAATTCGACGAAATGATTGGGCCGACTCCCAAGAGTGGATGTCGGGGTCGTTCCGGACAATCCGTATTTCATGTGGATACCAGCCGTGAGATTTGTGGTAGTGGTTGTAATCCCCCCAGAAGTGAAGATAGCGGAAGAGAAGTCCTTCTACTTCTTTATCATCGATTAACTCTCGGCAACGCCCCTCGATCTTCGGCAGATCATCTTCGTGAACCACTTCGTCCGCCTGTAAGTAGAAGAGCCAATCCCCACTGCACTCAGCCTTCGCAATATCTGTCTGGTGCGCATTCTCTGTTCCACCGGGGTAACGCCCTATATCCCACTCGGTATCGATAATGCGAATCTTCTCCGACCCAATCGCTTCAATCCTCTCTCTGGTCGTGTCATCTGGGTCTGAGTTGCCGAGTGCCACCACAAACTCATCAACGATTGGAAGAATCGACCGAATAGCTTCGGCCATTGGATAGTAGAGCTTGGCCGCATTTTTGGCCATCGAAAAGCCACTGATTTTCATAGACTGTTGAATATAGTCTCGCCGTAACAGGATTCTAACGATTCACTACGTGCACAAAGAAGTTGGCGCACATCGAGCAATGCTCAGGAAGCTGTGAAGCAGTTCAAGGGTTGAGATTCCCACACTCTACCACTCTACAAACTCTGAACTCCATAAACTCTACGAACTCGCCACAACTTCTGCCACGATCTTTCCCGACAAAAGGACGAGAGGAATTCCCCCTCCCGGGTGAACGCTCCCCCCAACCATAAAAAGGTTTTCTACTCCCTTGACTCTGTTCCCCTGGCGCATGAAAGCTGAGAAGATCGAGTTCGATGCCGAGCCGTAGATCGCTCCATCAACGGAGGCATATCGATCTTCTATGTCGAGCGGAGTCATCACAGAGAGTGAACGGAGCGTTGAACTCTGGCCAAACTTCTCAAGCCGTCGCCAAACCATTTCACCATACTCTTCCACTCTCCCACTATCGGCAAAGAGTTCTGGACGTGAGGGAGCGTTGACCAGAAGATACCAGTTTTCCTCTCCGTCGGGGGCGAGGGATTGATCGCTGTGGGAGGAGATTGAACGATAGATTGTCATCTCCTCGGGAAATGCTCTCTTCTCGAAAAGGTCATCAAACTCCCGCCGGTAGTGATCGCTGAAGAAGATCGAGTGGTGACTCTCTCTCTCTCCAACTTTCTCAACCCCAGCAAGCATCAAGAAACCAGAGCATGACCGCTCCTCCCGCTCCAATCTGGTAGGGATCGAGAGACCAGCAGGGCCGAGCAAGTACTGCCACGTTCTGAGAGCGTCGACGTTGGAGATCACGATGTCAGAAGATTCCTCCACACCATTCACGGTCAGCGAAGTGATTCTCTTTCCATCGCAGCCTACACCTTCCACTTCACTTGAGAGGTGAACCTTTACGCCGAGCGACTCTGCCAACGAAGTCAGAACTTCCACGATGCGATACATGCCCCCCTCTGGATACCACGCACCGAATGCAAGCTCAACGTGAGGGATCACGTTCAGGGTTGCCGGAGCCGAGTATGGAGACGATCCGTTGTAGGTTGCGAACCGATCCAAGAACTGGATAAGTTTTGGAGAGTGGAACCGCCGCTCAAGTGATTGGTGGACAGTCTGCGTGAAGCCGAGTGAACCGAGCATCGGTGCAAGTCGCGCGTTGCGGAGAGAGAAGAGTTCGCGAATTCCACGAAAGGGACTGAAGAGGAAGACATCTTTTGTCGCTTCGTAGAGTCGGGCAATGTCATCGAGGAAGCGTTTGAATTCGTTGACATCTTCTGGGAAGCAACGGGCAACTTCTTCGAGTAGCTTCTCACGCTCTCCCCACGCATCGAAGGTTGTGCCATCACTCCAGTAGTAGCGACAGGTTGGCTCTACCGGGTGTAGTGTCAAGTGATCTTCTAACCTCTCACCGGCAGCCTTGAAGAGTTCCTTTAGCACGAATGGCATGGTTAGGACTGTAGGCCCTAAATCAAAATAGTGGCCGGCATCGTGTCGCCGACTTAGCTTCCCCCCCGGTTCAGCATTTTTCTCGAATATGGTGACGTCGTAGCCCTTCAACTGCAAGTGAATTGCGGCTGAAAGTCCGCCGAGACCAGCTCCGATAATTTGTACCTGATGTCGCATTGCTTAAAAGATATGAAGGAGAGAAAAGCTATCGGCATTCGGCCATCAGTTCTCACATTGTCTATCTTCAGGTTCAGGAATGATTTGAGTCTGCGAAACTGAAGGTTCTCTAACGTGAATCCTTCCTCTTGAGCACCTCTCCCTTCGATTTCATTTGCATGGAGAACCATCCCCTCACTATCTTCGCCCTGTTCGGGGGAAAGTGAACTCCCCCGTTTGTTTTTTGCAGCAGGAGGCTATGACCACATATATCATTCGCCAGAGCATCTACGCCGTTTTCATTATCATTGGAGTGCTTGTCGTAACGTTTACGATTATACGACTTCTCCCCGGTGACCCAACACGGCTCGCGATGGGGCAACGTGCGGACGTACAGTCGATGGAGGCGCTGAAACGTGAGTGGAAGCTGGATCAGCCTATTTACGTTCAGTTCTTGGATTTCATGGGGAAAGCAGTGCAGGGAGATTTTGGCAGGAGCTTTTCCACAAATCGTCCGGTCTCTGAAGCCATTCTCGAACGGATCCCACGAACGGCAATTCTTGCTGTGAGTGCGATGTTCCTTGCAACAATCATAGGCGTTCTCATCGGCATTCTCTCTGCGTGGAAACCCTACACAATTTTCGATAACGCCGCAATGCTCTTCGCCCTGCTCGGCATCTCTGTGCCGGTCTTCGTTCTCGGAGCACTCTTCAGTCTCATCTTCGCAGTCAAACTCGGGTGGTTCGATGCTTCGGGCTATATCGAAGAGATGGGAACGTATCGATTCAACCGATTGATATTGCCAATGGCCGCACTCGCTGCCCGCCCCCTCTCTATCTTTGCTCGCATCACTCGAAGCTCAATGCTCGACACATTAAGTCAGGACTATATCAGAACCGCACGTGCGAAGGGTGTCTCTGAAAAGAAAACAGTGCTGATTCACGCACTGCGGAATGCTCTGAACCCTGTGGTAACCACTGTCTCGGCTTGGCTTGCAGCCACGCTTGCAGGAACATTCTTTATCGAACAGATTTTCGGCTGGGCAGGGGTCGGCGAATTTGCCTTCAATGCTGTTATCCAGTACGATTTCCCCGTAATTCAAGGAGTGGTTGTCTTCACCGCTGTTATTTTCGTCGTCGTTAACCTGATCGTCGACATCATCTATTCCTTCCTCGATCCTCGGATCAGGTTAGGATAGAAGAGTTTTCGGATTGAGTAGAGAACGAGAGATAGTGAGATCAGGAGCACAGAACAGAACAATACGCTATGCCGCAGGAAACCGAAGATAGAGTGCAAGATTTTGCTTCGCACGACGAAAATCCAGCAGAGGAGAATTCCCACACCTCATCAGGTGGCGAGAGTCAATCCCTTTGGCAACTCGCGTGGCGTAGGTTGAAGAGGAACCGATTGGCAATGGTTGGGATGTGGGTTGTGATCGTGATGGGAGTGATTGCAATCTTCGCCGACTGGATTGCTCCGCATTCTCCCTACCGCCAGATCCTTGACTACGCAAATATGACGGAAGGTTTTTCTGGATCGGTTCTGATAAAGAAGTCGACCGGAGGCTACGAGGAGGAATATATCCCAGTGAAAACGTGGGCTATCGCCGGAGATAGCGTTCGATATACCGATTCGTTCGGTAGAGAGCAGATTATTGCTACTGCTGACCTCGTCGGAAAGAGTCAGGCCGACTGGTATTGGGAGCCAAGTTACTTGCTCGGCACTGATAACTATGGAAGAGACCTCCTCTCCAGGTTGATTCACGGCACACGAATCTCACTCAGTATCGGCTTTTTAGCTGAACTGATTGCGCTGAGCATCGGCGTCACGTTCGGTGCAATTGCCGGTTATTTCCGTGGGTGGGCCGACGCAGGCATTATGTACATCGCGAACGTTGTCTGGAGCTTCCCCTACATCTTATTGGTTATTGCCCTCTCACTCGCTTTCGGTGTTGGCTTCGCACCGACGTTTGTGGCTATCGGCGTTGCCTCGTGGGTTGATATGTGCCGTATTGTTCGGGGACAGTTCTTCTCACTTCGGCAGACCGAGTATGTGGAGGCGACCAGAGCACTTGGTTTCAATTCGATGCGAACAATTTTTCGGCATATTTTGCCGAATGCGTTGGGGCCAATCACAGTGATTGCCACAGCCGGGTTTGCGATGGCGATTATTTCGGAGGCTTCGTTAGCATACGTCGGCATCGGCATTCAAAAGCCAGAACCAAGTTGGGGATCGATGATCTTCGACGCTCGCGATAATATTTCGGCAGGGGTCAATATCGGACAGATGATCTACCCTTGTCTTTGTCTTGCGTTCGCCGTCTTCGGGTTCAACCTTTTCGGCGATGGTCTGCGCGATGCGTTCGACCCTAAACTTCAGAAGTGAGAATACTTTTTTCAGCAACTACAGTCAACAGCACTCTTATGGCAAAGCTCCTTGAAGTCAACAACCTGCGAACATACTTCCACACCGACGACGGAACGGCTCGTTCTGTTGACGGAGTCAGTTTCACAGTGGACCGAGGGGAGACGCTCGGCATTGTGGGGGAATCTGGGTGTGGGAAATCGGTTACTGCACTTTCGATTATGGGACTGATCCCCGATCCTCCGGGCAAAATCGAGGGGGGAGAAATTCTGTTCGATGGGAAGAATCTGCTTGAGTTCTCCGATGATGAGATGCGCCACGTTCGCGGGAACGATGTTTCGATGATCTTTCAGGAGCCAATGACCTCGCTGAACCCGGTCTTCACGATTGGTCGACAAATTGATGAGGCTGTGATCTTACACCAGAAAGTTTCCAAGCAGGAGGCAAAGCAACGGTCAATCGACATGCTCCACCTTGTTGGAATCCCAGCACCAGAACAACGCTACGGTGAATATCCCCACCAACTTTCTGGAGGTATGCGGCAGCGTGTGATGATCGCTATGGCCCTCTCCTGCAACCCAAAACTCCTGATTGCCGACGAGCCAACAACGGCACTGGATGTGACCGTGCAGGCACAGATTCTGGAGTTGATGACGAAACTTCAGGATGAGATGGGAATGGGAATGATGATGATTACCCACGACCTCGGGGTAATTGCTGAAATCTGTGACCGAGTGGCGGTGATGTATGCTGCCAAAATAGTAGAGTATGCTGATGTCGACTCGATCTTCTACAAGCCACGCCACCCCTACACGATTGGCCTGCTAAGTTCAATCCCTCGCCTCGGTGAAGAGGTAGAGAGACTGGCGACGATTGAGGGAACAGTCCCTGCACCAACAAACTGGCCTAAAGGATGCCACTTCTGCACACGATGCCAGTGGGCCGACGACCTCTGCTGGAACGACGAACCGCAGCTTGTGGAGATCGAAACCGGACATCAAGTCGCCTGCTGGCACATCGACAAAGTACAGGCCGACACTGAAGTAACGGAATTAAATTCGTAGAGTTCGTAGAGAAGAGTTCGAAGAGTATGTGAGTGTATGGGTGTGAGAGTGTATGAGTCAATGAATCACCCCCTCTCCGTTTTGCGTTCTTTGCGGCTTTGCGTGATAAAATACCTCCCCCCTACAACCGTTTGTGAACCGTTCAAAACGGAAGTGATATGATTTCGAGGAATTTGCGATGAAGAAACTGAGCATACTCACCCTTTTCTTCTTATTAGTAGGCAAAGCACTATACGGACAGGTTCCGGGAATCCCTCCTGCCACACCTGATAGTCCCGCAACAACTCCTATGGAAGACTCTGTCTTCGTCTTCCAACCAGCCCGCCCTCTAATCGACTCGAATGCAATCCAGACAAAGCTCTCTGACGCATTTGGTCTGAACATCCTCTTCAGCAACAGCGGTTATGGCTTTGGATTTTTCTACGAGCACAAACTCTCCCCTACATTCTCTATGTTTCTCGATCTTGGCATAACTGGCGCACGCAAAGGGGATGAATTTGAGTACTACAACACCGACCCAACAAGTGTCCACTTCCGGAACTATTATGTGCCGAACAAAGTCAACCGTGTTTGGCAAGCACCCCTGACTGTTGGGGTAAAGAAGGGAGTATTCACCGATGTGTTCTTCAACAACTTCCGTCCGTTTGTCAATGCTGGTTTGGGTGGTTCGATTGTGATTACTACACCATACGATCAAACATTCTTCAGTGCCTTCGGCGACGCAGGTTTTCACGTTGCTCCGGGTGGATTTATCGGCGTTGGTGCAGAGTTCACGGAAAAGAGTCCTGGTCCAGCAGTGAATGCCCGCTACTACTATCTACCGATCAGCCCCGGCATCGAAAGCCTTCGCGACGAACCTATCTCAGACTTCGGCGGACTCTTCCTAACCTTGAACGTCCCCTTTTAGCCGAACTTGAGAAGTGACATTCATTGCACAGGTGCAAATGATTTGTGCAGAAGAATGTATAGCGTGAAGAGAAAATTTCGGCTCGATAAAATCCATCTGTAGCCCTCCCATCCACCTCACCTTGACAAGATTTGTGACGCTTCAAACTCCACGGGTTCCCCTATATTTGCAGCTCACTTGAAAATCACGCCGGGGTAGCTCAGTTGGTTAGAGCATCGGAATCATAATCCGAGTGTCGGGGGTTCAAGTCCCTCCCCCGGTACCAACCGTTAAGGTCGATCTGCATTCAGGTCGACCTTTTTTAATGGGGTCACTGGTAATCAAGGTAGAAGATTTTACCAGTCACTCAGAACGTAGCGAAGTGATGTGTCTCGCTGGATTTGTTGAGAGATACCCGATTGCTCTTCTCCACCGGCGAGATGCCTCGGATGACCTCGGCATGACAAAGCGGGTTCTGCCTGCCATTCACCACTCTGTCACTCAGAACGTAGCGCAGCGAAGTGATGAGTCTCACTCGACTTGTTGAGAGATACCCGATTGCTCCACTCCACCGGCGAGATGCCTCGGATGACCTCGGCATGACAAAGCGGGTTCTGCCTACCATTCACCACTCTGTCACTCAGAACGGAGCGGAGCGAAGTGATGAGTCTCGCTGGACTTGTTGAGAGATACCCGATTGCTCTTCTCCACCGGCAAGATGCCTCGGATGACCTCGGCATGACAAAGCGGGTTCTGCCTGCCATTCACC